>JAJZGH010000164.1 GCA_021798635.1 Planctomycetota bacterium
CATCCGAGAAAAAAAAGAAATCCGGACATGAGCCAAAGTGGAAATTCCATGCCCGCATTATGCCGTTAAGTATGCAAATCAGCCAGCGCTTGGCTGCCAATCATCATTATATTTTACGTCTGCGCAACATCGGCAGCATCGCCAGTGCGGGCAATGCTAACAGCATCCAGGCCGTTGGTTCAGGCACGACGGTAGCCGTGCCGATGAGCGTTCCACTGCTGAATTCAAATAGATCGCCGGAACTGCCGATGGGAACTGCAAAGTCCAGCTGCGATGGCGTCACCGAAGCGTTCGCGGTACCCGCTTCGTTAATGTTAAATTGATGGGCCACGGACAATCCGCTGATAATATCACCCTCCGCATTTGCGGCCGTCAATGTAGGTGCCAAAGCACCGCCCACGCTATTAGCTACCTGCTGCAGCAGCGCCAAATCACCCGGATTGTTGCTCAACAGGGACGAAAATAATACCCCATTGGCTGCCGCGTAATCATTAGGATTAATCACCGCCGCCAAATCCGAGGTACCGATAGATCCGATAATGGAGTAGTAGCTGGGTTCAGCCGTAAACGGAAGTGAATCCAAGCCGAAGTTCACCGTACCGGTTGTCGGTGCCGCACTGGACAATGACAAACTGGTCCCCATGGAAACCGCGCCAACATTTGCCGTGCCGGCGGTGATCGGCTGAATAAGAACCATATAGGGGTCGCTAAGAGTAATCGGCGTGGAGGAGTTGGAAGTGATACTGTACAAAACACTTCCAGCCGGTTGCGACGCCTGCGACGTGCCAACATCAAGGATCAAGCCCGACACGGCGACCCCGGCTGCGATTAACATCACGTTTGAAAATTTTACACGTCGCATGATCAAACTCCTCAAAAATCCATGTCATGTTTATCGCGTCAAGCGAGTCAAATTATACCGACACCGGAATTCGTTTGCCATTATTAGATTTCGTCTTTGTTTTACCGGTTTCACTGGCGGATTTCACCTTTTCAACCTTAGCCGGCGCCAACCCGGCACCGCGGTTCAGAGCATCAATGCGGCCGGAAAAATCCATGGCTTTGCGGTTCTTCCAACCTTTTTTATGGTAGGCATAGCCCGCGATTAAAGGGAAGGCCAACGTAGCTTCGCTATAGACCATCTGCTCATAAACAATATCCACCTTGCCCCAACTGCTGGCCTCACGCAACGTAGAGCTGGATAACGCCCCATCGCGAACATCCGCTACGGTTATTTGAATGGCATATTTGTGCATGGGGGCATCGGCACCCAGAATTTCAGCCGCCACGACAATATCCTGCGTGAAGTTCTTCGGTACTCCTCCGCCGATCATGAGTATACCCGTGTCCCGGTTCATAAGTTTGATCTGTGTGAGTTCCCGGAAATCTTTCACCGAGTCAATGCTGACATGGCTGTCCGGGCGGTTAACCTGGTGCACCACCAGACCAAAGCCGGCGGAACAATCGGAAAATGCCGGGCAGAAAATGGGCACGCCTTTTTCATGCGCGGCAAGAATGATGCTGTCACGATTTTTGGCGTTTTGGGTCAGGTACCGCCCCATGGCCGCGATAAATTCACGGCTGCTGTGCGGCCCCGGCGGTAACGAATCGGCAATGAGCCGCGTGGTGTCATCACAAATTCGCAATTCGTCTTCATCAATGTAGGTATCATAAATGCGGTCAATGTGCAGGTCTCTTAGGACCGTATCATCGGCATATTGTGAGCCAAGATAATGATGAAATCCTAAAGCCTCAAAGAAATCCTGATCCACGATATTGGCACCGGTGGAAACAATCGCATCCACCATGTTGTTACGAAGCAGGTCCACAATCACCTTTTTCAGGCCGGCGGAAATCAGCGAGCCGGCCAAGGTCAGAATCACCGCACACTGCGTATCGCGCAACATGCGATCAAAAATATCCGCAGCACGGTATAGATCACGCGAAGTAAACGCCATGGACTTCATGGATTCCACCAGCGGCAAAATACCCGGCTGGGCGGTAATATCAATATGATTAACGGTTTGCTTCAGCAGATCCTTACGATTGACTTTAGCCATGCTTACGATCCTTTAAATTGCCTGTATTGAATTGAAAAACAAATATCACGCCAAGGCGTCTAATGTGTTGTATGAAAACCTGATATCCCATCCCTGCGGTGAAAAGTCGATTCGTTCCCACTGGTTATATTGCACATTCCACCCGACGTTACCGGACAGAACAAAAAATACAAAATAAAAAGCCACCGCTTTTTCTGGAAAGTGGGCTCACCGCCATCTGTCCGTTGCCGCTATCAATCGGGCACTTTCAGCACAGCCGTGTTCCACTTAGCGGTCGCGAAAGGGTCGGCATCAAGCCCCGAAACCAGTTTCATCTGGTCAGGGTCAGAATTAAATCTGACGGCCCGGTGCCAGCGACCTGCGGTGGCTACGTTAATTAGTATAGCCGTCGGCAAGCCCAATGCAAGAAAAAAATGTGGATTTTTTTGGCCGTCGCCAAATGGCGATTCATTAAACCTCGTAGCCCGCATTTTTCCCTTACCCCGGCTGTGGAATAGTCCCCACGCCCGGCCCGGCAACATCCGGCGTAACCGCCGATTCCGCGCCTCGGCGCTGCTGCTCCAGAGCCAGAATATCACCCACCGTCGGCTTGTTGAGGGTCTGCCCGGTCATGATCCGTTTGACATCTTCAAAATCGAGCGTTTCATATTTAAGCATCGCATCTTTCAGGTTGGCTAATTCAGTCTTCTTTTCAACCAGAAGTTCGCGTGCTTCCACATACGCATTACTGATAAAACGATGAACCTCACTATCAATAAGTTCCGCCGTTTTATCACTGTATTCGCGTGAGGTTTCATACCACGGCACGTTTTCGTCGTGGCCGAAACGTATCGGCCCCAGCGCATCGCTCATGCCATAATTGCAGACCATTTCCCGCGCGATATTGCTGGCCATTTTAATGTCCATGCTGGCACCGCTGGAAATTTCACCGATGTACAATTCCTCAGCAATACGCCCGCCGAAAAGAATCCGCAATTCCGCCAGCAGGTACTTGCGACTGTAATAAAAGCGATCTTTCTCCGGCAAAGAGAATGTCGCACCGCCATAAGAACCGCGTGGAATAATCGTTACCTTATGGATAGGATCCGCACCGGGTGAAAAATATTGCACCACCGCGTGACCCGCCTCATGCCAGGCGGTAAGTTGCCGCTCCTCTTCGTCCACCACCCGGCTCTTCCGGGCTTTGCCAAAGCGAATCTTATCGCGTGCTTCCTCGAGATCGACCATTTCAATGGCTTCCCGATTCAACATGGTGGCGATCAGCGCCGATTCATTAATCATGGCCGCCAAATCCGCACCGCTGAACATGGGCGTTTGCCGCGCCAGGCGCAACATATCCACGTCCGGCCCGAGCTTCACTTTCCGGGCATGAACTTTAAGAATTTCATAGCGCCCCTTGATATCCGGCAACGGCACAATGACCTGCCGATCAAACCGGCCCGGGCGCGTCAACGCCGGATCCAGGACATCCGATCGATTGGTGGCCGCCACTACAATGACCTGATCATTGGTGTCAAAGCCATCCATCTCCACCAGAATGGCGTTGAGCGTCTGCTCACGTTCGTCATGGCCGCCGCTGGAAAAGCCGTTGCCGCGCCGCCGTCCGACGGCATCGATTTCATCAAGAAATACAATGCAAGGCGAGCTTTCCTTCGCCGTACGGAATAAATCCCGCACACGCGAAGCACCCACGCCGACAAACATTTCCACAAAATCCGAACCACTGATCGAGAAAAACGGAGCTTCCGCTTCGCCGGCAATCGCCTTGGCCAGCAAAGTCTTACCCACGCCCGGAGGCCCTACCAGCAACACGCCGCGCGGAATTCTTCCGCCCAGCCGCTGAAATTTTTTCGGATTTTTCAGGAAGTCAACAATTTCCGTCAACTCTTCCTTGGCCTCCTCAATTCCCGCAACATCATTGAAGGTAATGTTGGTCAGTTCCTTGGACATCATCCGATGGCGCGATCGGCCAAAATTCCCCAGCATGCTCATACCGCCCCCGGAAGAACGGAACTGGCGGGAAACCAGAAAATAAACAACCGCAAATACCAGAATAAACGGCAGGTAATCCACAAGGAAAATATTCAGGAAGTCATTGGACTTCTTGTAATTTAAATCCGGTACGGAATATTGATGCGATTGCGCTTCCAGAATAGCCCAGCCGTTGCCATCCAGGGCGGTACGCGGAATATCGGTTTTTTCGCGCAAGGAACTGCTGGCGGGTGAACCCGGAGCAATCTGCTTGAGCTTAAAATTAATCTGGCCGTCGCTGTAAACAACCAGAGATTTAATATTTTTGTGCCGCAACGCACTGTAAAAGGTCCCGGAATCAACTTTTTGCGATCCGCCCGGATGCTGCATGAGAATCAAGGCAAATACAACCAGGCATAATATCACCAGCCAGCCCAGCATACTGCGGCTGAACCTGAAATTATTATTATCCCGCCCGGGCCTGTTGTTACCAGAGCCACCTTCCCGTGAAGGGCCTCTTGAAGGGTCTTGCTGCGAGTCCGCCATGAAATTTCCTTATATAAAGCCACCGGAGGGATCATTCCGCCGGAAGCGATGTTCCAGACCATTATAGTCGGTATTGGCATGAAAATGGAACAGCGAAGCCGATAAAAACGGACGTGACCGTTTTTAAGGCCCGAAATGCTTCCGTGATCAGGTCATTTCGCCTGACGTTCCGCGACACATCTTTACCCCAAAGTCCCCTTGATCTCGACGGCAGCATATTCGTTGGCCTGTCTATCATGCTGTTATTTCCCCATCACAAAAATAGAACGTTCTATCCAACATTTCCCCACCACGGATCACGCCTCTGCCAGTTGCATTGATCCCGTATTTGCATGGCCCCGGTGGGCTTGAAATTTGCATAGCGTGTGCAATAAAGTTAAGGTTTTTCTATCCATATCAGCAATCACGGCATCCGCCAGCGATCCCGATTCCATCAGCGACTGGTTGGCTTTGGCAAAGGCCCGGTGCCATGCACTATCCTGTTTCAACGCCTTGTCGATGAAAGCCGCCGGACACGCTAGCGCCCGTAGTGTTTTTTCCAGCGTATCACCCTGGTCAGGCTGCGGAAGATTTGTCCGCCCGGCGGTACGGGCGCTATTGCCTGGGACCGGTTCTGCCTTTTCAAAATGTGTATTCGGCTTGCGCACGCGCAGGTCCGCCAGCAATCGAAGGTGGGGCAAAATACAGGGAAGCGCTTTATCCAGCATCGGGAAATTTCCCGCCTGCGTCCATAGCGACGGGGCCTTCCACTGGGTCAGCCAATCCACCATTTCCTCCGGCGGCATGGGCTTGGCGATGGCATATCCCTGTGCCATACTGCCCAGGCCGCCGGCCAGGAGAATTAAACCCAGTTCCGGACTTTCCACACCTTCCGCCACCAGTTCCCGATGAGTGATGCGACAAAATTCCGCTAACGAGGTGATAATGGCATGGTTTTCGTAACGGGCCCACATGCCACGAACAAACCGCTGATCTATTTTTACCGCATAGCACTCAATGCGCTCCAGGTGCACCAGCGACGAAGCACCCGTGCCGAAATCATCCAGCAGCACCGGCAAGCCCAATTTGCGGGCACCGGTGAGAAAATCGTCCAGATCATTAAGATCGCGCTCGGCGGCACTTTCCAGAATTTCCAGATGCAACCGTCCGCGGGCCTCCGGATATTGCGCCAGCAAACCCTCCAAAAAGGCCAGACTCTTATGATCGCGAAGAAAGATCGGAGCCAGATTCACCGATACGGGGACAGCCAGCGGCGTGCCGTGCCACTTCTGAATCTGGGCGCAAGCCTGTTGCAGTACGCGGCGATCAAAGGTTAACAGGTGATGCGTGCCTTCAATGGCCGAGAGGAATTCCCCGGGATTCAGAATCTTGCCGTCGCGCTTTACCCGCGACAAAGCTTCCATTCCGCGCAGTTTTCCGGAGCGCAAATCCACGATGGGCTGGAAATAAAGAACCGGGTCCTGATCCTTGAGATAATTGACCAGAAATTCTCGCACTTCCTCCTTGCGGCGCATTTCGCTTTCCATGGTGTGATTAAAGAAGTTATACCGATCCTTGCCGGCACCTTTGGCTTCATAAAGTGCGATATCCGCGTGCCGCAAAAGATCCTGCGGCGTGGCGTCATCCATGGGACACAGTGTCAGCCCCAGGCTGCCGCTGATGCCCGTATGCGTCTGACCGCCGATGACAAACGGCCGGTGAATTTCCGCTAATAGCCGATCAATAATGGGTAACACAACCGAGTCACATTCCAGGCCGGGAAGAATAATCAGAAATTCATCACCACCCAGCCGGGCCAGCGTATCGCTGTCACGAATGCAGGGCCGCAAGCGTTCCGCGACCGTTTGCAGCAGCACATCACCGGCCCCATGCCCATACAAATCGTTAATCTGCTTAAACCCGTCCAGATCGAGAATTCCCACCGCCATTAAACGCTGCCGCCGCCGGGCATCGGCTGCCCCCTGCGCCAGGCGGTCCATCGCCAGTTCGCGATTGGGAAGTCCCGTGAGCATATCATGTGTTGCCTGGTGGGAAATTTGCCGCTGTTCATCCCGGCGCTTTAGGCCAAAGGCAATATCTTCCGCAAACCGAATCAATAGATCGCGCTCCCGCGGGCCAAACGCCATGCAGTGATCTTCATAAAGCACCAGCACCGCTTCCACGCGCCCGGCAATCCGCACCGGAACCGCAGCCAGAGATTGCAAGCCGTGCTTTGTCGCGGCGTCCCGCCAGGGTGCCATGCGGCTATCGGTAACAAAATCATTCACGACAACCAGTTCGCCGCGCCGCCACGCTTCAGCCGCGGGACTGCGTCCGGTTTCATCACGCCGATCCGCGGAAATAGGGGCCTGTCCCAATGATTGGGCAACAAATTCGCTGGCGCGCCCCGCATGCGCCATGGGTTCAATGACATCACCTCGGCGCACCCCCACCCAGGCCAGCGGGAAACCGCCTTGTTGCGTTGCGGCGGTACAAAACGCCGCAAAAAAGCCTTCATGCCCGCCAAGGACCGCGCGCTGCACGGCAGCCAGCGCATCGTATAAGCGCGTCATGCGTTTGGCCTGCTTCTGCGCCTCCCCGCTTTCCATGGCCAGAGCCAGCATCTTGGCCAACAGACGCAGCCCCTGACGCTGCCAACCAATAGGTGCCCCTTTTTGCAGATCATTCCATTCCATCGCCAGAATTCCCCAATTGCCGGCTTTGCGTCCATGCAGGGGTGTATACCAGAGAGATCGGGTGCCTGCGACAATAAGTTCGGGCAGCGCATCAGTCTGTGCCGCATAATCCCGAATAAAAAGTTCACGATTTTCCGCGGGACTTAGCATAGGCACCGCATGTTGCATAGACATGCGAACGTGCATGAGCTTCCCCTGCGCGCTTTGCGGCAGGCCGTAAAAATGCGAATAGCGCCACCAGCCATCCGGATCCATAGTGGCCAATGCCGCCCCACGCGCACCGGCGGTCCATGCCGCAAGCTGTAAGGCCGATTGGACAAATTTTTCCGGCTCCGTGGGCAGACGCCGAACTTTTTTCCAGAAAAGCGGATAACTTACAATTTCATCAGGCATTTCATTACCGCCGCAGGCCGCAAAATTAACCCGGAAACCTGTCCAGGCAATCGCTCGCCAGCCTAAGTTATCGGCTTAAACCGCCGGTAATTTAAATAATTCGCCAATTTGGCCAAAATATCCCAGGAATGCACTAAAACTCGGAATCTCGCCCACCCGCCCCATGCCACCGCCTATGACACCCCCGCCCACCCCAGCGAAAAACACGCCCGGATCGCCTGCCGGGGTTGTCGCCGCTGCGGCCGCGCCGGCACAAGTTAGCGCCCTGCCGACTGTGCCCTCTACATCTCCCCTTCCAATGAGGAACGGGCGGCCCGCACCAGTGGACGGCTGTACGCATGGACGTACGCCGGAAGTCTGCGTCCCCTCGGATCCACATTCCCCACAGGATTACTCTCCACAATGGGGTGCGACATAAGGTTGCGTTTATTTCGATTAGATGTTAATCTGGCCAATCACAAAGGAGTGAAAAGTCGATATGCGTACACTGGTGAAAACATTACCGACAAGGCATCACATTGGCGGCGACTCAGATTTGGCGCGGCAGGCTGGACGCCGACTTCGTTCCGTGCTGGCCCAGGGACGCGCCGAAAAACTGGCGGTGGAAATCCGACTCAAAGCGAAGTCAGGCCCCTCAATCCGGATACCCACTTCTGCGGCGCAAGTATTGGTGGACGTGCTGGAGCAAATGGCACAGGGGCGAAAAGTCGCGTCCCTTCCCCTGCACAGCGAATTGACAACGCAGGCGGCTGCCGACCTGCTCCATGTTTCGCGGCCATTTCTAATATCACAATTGGAAATTGGGCTGATTCCGTTCCACACAGTTGGAAGCCATCGGCGCATACTGCTTGAGGATGCCTTGGCGTATAAAAAACAGCTGATCCGCCGCCGCTTGAAGACATTATCAAAACTATCGGCACTTGATCAAAAGCTGGGCTTAATTTAATGGCTTGCTCGGCCCCTGTTGTGTTTTTTGATGCGTGCGTCCTGTACCCCGCGGCACTACGCAGCCTGTTGATGTACATGGCTGTCGACGGCTTGTTTCTAGCGCGGTGGAGCAACCCGGTGCACGAAGAGTGGATGCGGGCGTTACTGAAGCAGCGGCCTGATATAACGCGGCGACAGGCTGAGCGAATCCGCGATTTGATGAACCAGAACGCCGCTGATTCCTTGGTATCGGGATTCGAACACCGAATTACTGACCTTGCGTTGCCGGACCAGTCCGATCTTCACGTATTGGCTGCTGCGATCCATTGTCGAGCCAGCGTGATTGTAACCTTTAACCTCAAACATTTTCCTGTGTTGGCGCTAGAGCAGTACGACATCGAACCTCGGGGTCCGGACGATTTCATTCGCGTTCTGGTCGAGACGGTGCCCGATTTGGTATGCCGCGCTGCCCGCCGCCACCGTCTATCTCTCAAGGCCCCGCCAATGGGTGTGGACGCGTATCTTCAGAATCTTGAAGTGTGCGGGACTGTCAAAGCGGTGAAAGCCCTGCGCGGCTTTCACGCCGGCCTTTAAAACGGGCGCTGCGAACAATATTTCGTTCGGCGCGGCACCGGGTATGCTGTTGTACCCGTTGCCCTGGTAGGCAATCCCCCAAGCGTAATCTGTGCCAGCACCGCGCTCAAATATCAATGAGCAATGATCAATGAGTAATTCATCGGAGCCGCTAAATTCTTGATCCGTGGCCCGTGATCAATGCGGAAATCCACAGATATTCCGACCCGCTGTAACCCGTAACCGGCCTCCGGCATCTCGCATTCAGCGGCGCAGCGCTTCCAAAGCCTTCTAACTCCTAACTCCCAACTCCTGAATACTCCTCCCGCCCCCATCCCATGTAACCTCGGCGGCGTGCCGTTGTGGTGAAGTTTTTCGTTCAGTGCGACCATGCGGTTTTCCTGATCACAATCCGCCTGATGATGGTATGGTCATTCTACCGCAAATCTTCGGTTTGCAAACCATTGGGCATTACCTGCTCTACCCGGGGGCGAGAGTTCCGTCGTTTCGGCGACAGCCACTTTTATGTCCCAGCCGAATTTGCTCCACTTTCAACTCTCTAAATTCACCTCTCTATCGGGCCGCAGCCCGATGTCCCCATATCCGCGTTATCCGCGCAATCCGCGGTCCGATCCCTTCGTGCTCCCCCACAGCGAAAGCCACCCCCTAGCACCAGCCGAATTTGCTCTACTGCTCAACTCTCTAAATTCACCTCTCTATCGAGCCGCCGCGCGATGCCGGATGCTGCGCCCAATTGCCCCCTATTCACTCAGCGAAGCGCCGTCGTTCGTTAATCCGTGTCCATCGGTGTAATCTGTAGATCCTCCGCCTGCGTGGCCTTGGCGAATGGACAAAAATGAGGTTAATCTGATTCCCAAGTCTTCAATGACTCGGCGGACCAGTGGGTCACAGAGCGTCTGAACTTCCTGAAGGCGAGGCTCGCGATAATTTGAAGCTAATTGATCATCAAGGCCTGGATGGCAGCTTAATTCGGTAATTCCGGGTTGGAGGTTGTTTAACAGCGTGATGAGATTCGCGATGGAAACATTTTCCGGCCTCGGGAGCAGATGTTCATCCTGCCCGAAAAAAGCGCCCCAGAAACGAACCCGGTTACCAGTGCCCCGCAGCACAATTCCCATCTGCGCAGCCAATTCTGCCATCGCCGCTCTTATCAGTGGCCGCTGATGCGTGTGCTGATGGGAATCCAGATGTGTGGGATTCCGCTGGGTTAAATCTCTGAACGTCGCAAGCTGACAGGCAATTTCATCGCGCACGGCGGATGGGGTATCCAAGGGCACCACAAATCGCGTCTGTATCCACTGATGATCATGCAGCGCCCATTCCCCCAGATCAATATGCAACCCCACGCTTAGTCCGGGATCATCTACGGCATATTGCACCGCGTGCCGGGCTGCGGGTGCATGCACCATGAGGCTGGCGCTGGTCAAAACACCGTGCTGACGACATTGAATAATGCCACGGTTGGTTTCGGTGCTTAAGCCAAAATCATCGGCATTAATAATTAACTCTTTTTGGGTTCCCCGGGGCCTTACAGTGCCATTAGAATTCAGCATCCGATTTGATCCATGACATTCTTCAAAACTTTTTCCGCGGAAAAGTATCGCTGGGCAATGTCCCGGGCCGCCCGGCATTGGCCGGGGTAATCGGAATTAATTGCTTCAACGGCCTTAAGAATATCACCGATGGTCTGAAAAGAAAACAATCCCTGTCCCACGGGCAGATGGTTACTGAAGCCGGTTTCCTGATTAATCACCGGCCGCCCCGCCGCCAGATAACAGGCGCTGCGATCACTGAACCACCCGCTTTTGAGCCGGATATTCTGGTCTTTGGCCACCGTAAATTCTCCGCGGGATTGCCGGATGTAATTTCGATAGCGTTCCATATCCCGCGAAACCGTCACGGGATCGGCAACGCGCCATTGATTGGATTTGAGCATGTTTTGCGTTGGGGCATCGGCGCTGGTTGCCAGTTCAAATCCCGCGGTGCAGCGCTTCGGTAAATCAATAAATTTGAGAAATTC
>JAJZGH010000165.1 GCA_021798635.1 Planctomycetota bacterium
CCGTAACTCGGTGCGTTGCCCATCACTTAAAGCAATCGCCGGAGCGGCACTGCGGCGGAAGTGCGTGATTCCCTCCATACCTTGCCGGGCAAAACGTTCTCGCCAGAAGGTCACGGTATAACTTTGCGGGATCCCCACCTCCCGCTGAATCTGTCCCACAGTTTTGCCTGCCGATGCCAATAGAACGATCCTAGCACGCATGGCAAGATCCTGATCCACGTTGTCGCCGTTGCGGCCGGCCCGCACCAGGCGCTGCAACTCACGCCGCTGCTGGGCCGTGGGCTGCAAGACTGGCGCGTAAGTGCGTACCTTGGCAATTCCGTCCATGCCCAGACGGGCGAAACGTTCGAACCACATAGCCACACTACTGGGTCCTACATCGAGTTCCCGGCATATATCGGTGAGAATGGAGCCTTGGGCGGCCAGCAGGATAGCCTTAGCCCGCCGGGCGATCATCTGCGCACGCTTATTGCCATTCCGGCCTGCTACCAGGAGTTCTTCCAGGGCGGCACGCTGCTGGTCATTGATTGAAATGACAGATGGAGGATTACACCGCTTCGGCGTCAGTGCCGGCACTCCATCACGCATAAAATCTGCGCGCCAGACCCATGCCGTGCGCATGCTGATTCCCTCCTGCCGGGCGATGTCTTCCAGAGAGTGGCCTTCGGAAGCCAGCAGTACAATTCTGGCCCGCTGGGCGATTTGGCGAGCCTTCTTATCCCCGCGTTCACCGGCTTGAATCAGCTGACGCAATACCGTCTGCTGGTGCGGATCGATCAAGGATGAACCTGTTGTAGACGCTGACATGGGCAATAGGATAACATTCCGCAGTGCCAAAGCACAACATGCCAAAGTACAAGGAGCCTGTTCAGGCGAGTCGGCGTGTCCATTGACTATTGATGCTCGGGTCATAAGCGCGGCCACCTCCCGTGGGATGTGACCAAGGCGATCCCGATCATACAGATCGGGTCGGAATGGGTGCTGGTCGGCCTGTCTGATCAGGCCTGCCGGAACGGCGACTGGACTTGTGGGATGTACTGAATGGTTCGATCTCCAAACTGAAAATAGCGGCCAATATCCGCGGCAGCCAATGGCATCTCGAAACATCAGTGGGATGCCACTTAAGTATTGGTAAAACAAGCAGATACAAAAATCGGGATGCCAAGTCTTTTACTCTTGCCTTCCACTTTCCAATCGCTGAAATCAATGCTTTGGGATGGTTTTGATATCTTGCCAATCAACCGAGCAAGCGAACATGGCAGCGCGAAAGTTGGCGGCGGCTATGGCATGCGGTGTCGGGGAAATTGGGAGTTGATGGGCACCTCCGTCCACGGCGTAAACCGTTCAGGGCCGAGCTTTCAAGTGTTGCCGGGATGGTGAATCTGCGCTGCACCGGATGCGCCCTTCGGGAGGCCATTTGTCATTTTGGCAGACACTCATCGCGTACCGATGCGGCGCGAAAACAGAGTGCGTTGGCAGTGCGGGGAACCTTCGCTGGAAGCCGGTGGCCGGGCTGCGCACTGGTGGCGTTACCGTTCGGCGGTGGGGGCAATGGCGGAGTCAATTGGGTTGGCTTCGGGCCATCCTCCGGCCTGGTTCGACACGGAAGATGACGGTCTGGGGAACTGGGCGGGGAAGGTTATTGGGGTTTCACGGAGCGCCTTGTGTGTAAGCGTTCAGGGAGAATCCAGCCGTTGTTCAGATGGCGTGATCGGGGAAAGAACGGGGCGGCCTGACAGACCGCTGACACGGCCAGTCGGCAACACCAGGAGCCGGTGGCCCGCGCGACAAGCAGCGCGAAAAGCCTGCGCGGGAGAGGGCGCAAGTATCCTTATTGGTGGCGTGGCCATCGGCCGACACGGGACGGCGGGCAACGGTGCGGGACGCCAACTTGGGGTGCCACGGGGCTTACCAAAACCAGCCACGATGCCGAGCCAGCCGGTGCGATGCGCCCCTCGGCAACTTGGCATTTACTCCGTCATGTATCATGGGCTGCAGGGCTGCCGGGGAAGCTCCACCGGTGATCCGGAATCGTCTCGGACCATCGTGCCGACCGGTCATTGTTACCTCGCCAATGCCAGCGGGGTGAGCATCCGAAACCGTCTCTCTCGTCCATCCGGTTGTGTCCACAACATAGCCCACCTTGGCCTTCCACGTCAGGGGGCGGGAAGCCAAGGCGGGCGGTCTGAAGGGTGTTTCGGCCAGTGCTTTGCACCGGCTGGAGCCGGAGCAATCCGGCGTGACGGAGCGAAGTAGAACGTAGCGAGGGCGCGACGGTTGCCCGGCGCAGGCTGAGGGCAAAGCACGGTCTTTACATGATTGATGCTGCCAGTGGAACGTTGCCGCAGCGCGGCATCCTGGTAATGTTGGGGGCTGATGTCGAAGGGCGAATCACTCGTCATGGGATGACAATCCAAACCGTTGGCGGTGCCGCATGGCGATGGCGCTGCGTGCCTTGGCATCCCCTTCCAGCCAATGGAGAATCAATGCCTCCAGTACCAGCTTGGGGTTGGCCAGATGCCGGGCGCAATCCTCCTCAAAGGATTCAAAGAGTTCGGTATTGAACCGATAGGTTCTCTGGCTGGTCAGGGGTTTGCCGGTGCTCTTGGTGATCTTTACTGGTTTGGTTCGTTTGGCCATAAGAGACACAGTCTACAGAGCGCTCCTTCCCTCGGCAAGCTGTGCATCAGGCGGCATAGCTGCGCAACGCCAATTGACTTTAATAATGACATTGACTTTTATAATGACAACGCCATACTGTGTTTGTATGATGTTAGGGTTGTTCGGCTGGGCTTGTGTGTTCGGGCGGCCAACCTGATGTGCGTGGGCCTGCGGGTTGGCTTCACGCGGGGCAATAGACGGATGTTTGCGCCGCCTGGCGGTGGGATGATCATGCAACGCATAAATGGATTCTCCAAAGACAGGGTTATCAACGCACCGGTTGACCGGCGGGTTGATCCTGATGGTGCCACCCCGGCGCGGGCTGTGCCCGCCGGTTTACCCGCTTGGATCACCGCCGATCTGATTGCCGAAACTCTACGTGCCTGGCAACCTTATTATGCTCAACTCTTGACGCCGGAAGACGCGATTGGCATTCTATTGAATGTCGGTAATCTCTTTGGGGTCTTGTCGGGGGTTAACAAGCATGAAACGGTATGTAGCATTAGCACGGGTCAGCAGTCGGGAACAGGAACGTGAAGGCTTTTCACTGGACGTACAGGAAGATGCCCTGCGAGCTTACGCCCAGCGGCATGATGGCGCTATTGCAAAGCTGTACCGCATCGCCGAAACAGCCACCCGGCGGGATGAACGCAAAACCTTCCGGGATCTCATTACCTACGCCATGGAACACGCTGCCGAGATAGACGGCCTGCTCTTCTACAAAGTGGATCGGGCAGCCCGGAATCTGTATGACTACATTGAACTTGAAAGGCTGGAATCGGAATACCACATTCCCTTCATTTCCACCAGCCAGCCTACCGACAATAGCCCGGCTGGGAGAATGATGCGGCGGCAATTGGCCATGTTCGCCAGCTACACCACGGAGCAGCAAGGGTTGGATGTACGGGAGGGCCATGCCAGAAGAGTGCAAAGTGGATTGTTCTGCGGTGCAGCGCCCTACGGATATCGGAATATCCGAATTGATGGCCGGGGGTTGATCGAAGTGGACGAGCAACAGGCCCAGAAAGTAAAACGCCTGTTCCAGATGTACGCCTATGAAAACCATACCATCGACAGTATGCGGAAAAAGCTGGAAGCCGAGGGTATCACGTACATTGATTCCATGCCGCAGTGGACCCGCAGCAAGATCCATTCCATCCTGCGGGATCGGGCGTACATCGGGGAAGTGCGATATCAAGATCAATGGTATGCCGGAAAACATAAACCCTTGGTGGATCGGGCCACCTTTGACCGTGTACAGGTTTTGCTGGGCGGCAAGCGATATCAGGGCCATGATCTCACCTATGCGGGAAGCCTGGTAACCTGTGGACATTGCGGCGCGGTGATTACCGGGGAATCGGTGACGAAAAAGAAGACTGGCAAAGAGTATGTTTATTACCGATGCTCCAAGTATACCACACCGGACCATCCGCGCATTCGTCTGACGGAACACGCATTGGACGTGCAGGTTCTGGCCTTGTTTGATCGCATCGGCCTGCCCGATGATCTCCGGCACTGGTTCCAGCAGAGCCTGCTGGCATGGTCTAAACAGCAGCGGAGCGAAACGGAAGATACCTCCAAGGATTTGCAGCGGCAGATTACGCAAGCCAAGCAATTCCGGGACCGGCTATTGAATTTGCGGATCATGGAAGAGATCACCACGGCTACCTATGCGGCGAAGGATACCGAAATGCGGGATCGCCTGGCGAGTCTGGAATTGCAGTTACAGGCACAAGGCCGGGGCCGTGATGAACACGGGGATTTGGCAATCAAAGTGTTTGAACTCTCGCAAAGCCTGAAAGATAAATGGCTTACGGCGGAAAGCCAGGAAAAGCGGCAGCTTCTGGAAATTGTCTGTTTGAACTTGACGTTAAAAGAAGAAAACCTTGATTTTTCAATGAGAAAACCCTTTGATGTCCTCACCAAAGGGCTTGTTTCGCCAGATAATCGGGGCGACAGGATTTGAACCTGCGACTTCCTGGTCCCAAACCAGGCGCTCTAGCCAGGCTGAGCTACGCCCCGATGAGCCTTTAATTTACCCGATGTTGCTGAAACGTACAAAGCGCGGGGCGCATTGCCGCGAGTCGCCAACCAACCACCGGGTTATCACCACGGTGCTCTGCGCGACGATGCCCCAAGAGGCCAAAAATCGTCCCGGCGCGCCGGGATCGCAACCGGGCGATTACTCGGACAGGCTCCCAGGCACCACGCTGATGGTGTGGCGGTTTTTTCGGGCAGGGCCGAAATTATTTCAAATTGGGGCGAATCGTCGTGTTTGGTCCAGCCAGGAGCCGTTCCGAGATACTTTATGGTGTATTCCACCACCGGCAGAGCCGGCGGCTTTGTGGGGGGTGGCAGGTCGGTTAATGGATGGCGGGTTGCTTGCGGGCTTTTTCCTTTTTGATAATTTCTGTGAGTTTTGGCAGATGCTTCTGCATTTCCCGGGCGGTGGCGGATTCGGGGTATACGTCCAGTACGCGTTGGGCAATGGCGAAGGCTTCTTCATGCCGCTGGCGTTTGATAAGATCGGCGTATTGCGTTTCGAGTTCATGGCGGGTCTGAATATCCGCGTTTTGCCGCAAGGTGGTTAAATCGGTGCGGATTTTTTCCGCCAGCTTTTCTTCCGGGTAGCGCTCCAGAATCTGTTGGGCCAAACTGCCGGCGCGAACCCATTGGCGATGATCCACTGAATCTTTATAGTCGCTAAGCAGCATGGTCAGAGCATCCCGTCGCCAGGCATGGTATTCATACCGAACCTGATTGAGCAATTCCTGAATGGCCGGCTCGTCGGGATAACGGGCGTCGAGAGGATCGGTTATTTGCTGGACCTGATCCCAGGCGTTGATGGCCATGTAGTGCTGCACGTTTTCACGCGCCAGCGTCAAATCCTGCTGAACTTTTTCGGCGCGCTGACGGGCCAGGTCATCCCGGAGCGTATCGACCAGTGGATCACCTGGAAGATTCTCCCGGATTTTTTCGATCAAATTGCCTGCGGCGTTCCATTGTTCACCCTGGATGGCGGCTTGAACTTCCGCAGTCAGCACGGCCTTGCGCTTTTCCAGCAGACCCGCCGCCCATTGCTGGCGCTGGGTTTCAGTCAGCAAAGCGGCATCGCGCAGCTGCGTTAGAAGTTCCAGGATTTGCGGAAAAGCATCCGGCGATCCGGCAGGCAGAGTCACAACGCCAACAGCCTGGGAGTCCGGCATGGGTCCGGGTGTGTTTTGCGGTGAAGGAGACGGCGCAATGGACGAGGCAGACGCCATCTTATCCAGGGCGGTACGCAGGTGCAGCAGGTGCCGCTCCATATTGGTGGAAATTTGCACCTGCTGCTGCGTGCTGCGGCCCAGAAGTTGGGCGTATTTGAACAGCAAAAGCTGCCCGCGGATAATCACCGCTAATGCCAGATAAATCAGGACGCCAAATAATGCCACTCCCACAATTCCCAGAGGTACTAAAAGGGCGATGGGGCGGGGAACGCCGCTGTGCCGGATTGTGGCGAACACCACCAGAGCTGAAATAATGGCTGCGCCCAAAATAATCCATATCAGAACCAGCAACAGCCCGCGCGTCAGGGTCATGCCGGCGGTGGAATCGGGCGCGTCATACAACGGGCTAGCGTTGCCAAGTTCGGGCAATGAAGACGAGATTTCCTGGGGCATGTGAACCTCCGTCAATGAAGTGGGATTGTAGTTGTATTGAGGGTAATTGCCAACAAATGGTTCCGCAGCGCTGTTGACAATAATGGTTAAGGATTCTACTATTTGCGTTGACAATTGAATAAGGCTCTTATCAAGAGTGCCTGAGGGACGGGCCCGTTGACGGCACAGCAACCCATCTTTACGCCTTTTATGGTGTAAGAAGCGGGTGCTAATTCCCTCCCGCTTGCCGGAATTTCCGGCGAACCTGGGGATAGATAAGCGGATCAGCGTCTCTTTTGGTTTTATCGCGCGGCCTCTTATCGGGAATCAGCATCCTAAAACGGTGCATCCTGATAAGAGGCCGCGTTATTTTCCGGATCAATCACCATGCTGGTGTAGCCGGGCGGAGGTTGTAAATGTCGTATGTGCTGGGACTCAAGTGCCGGGAGTGCGGGGAAAAATACCCGCAAAAAGGCGTGCACGTGTGCGAAGTATGTTTTGGGCCGCTGGAGGTTCAATATGATTACGCGGCCATGCGCGGCAAGGTCACGCGCGAATCCATAGAGAATAAACCGCGCAATTTGTGGCGCTACCGCGATTTACTGCCCATTGATGGCGAGCCGAAAGCCGGATTATATTCCGGCTGCACCCCCTTGCGCCGGGCGCACAATCTGGAAAAAGTTCTGGGAGTTAAAGAGTTATACATTAAAGATGACTCGGCTAATTATCCCACGTGGAGCTATAAAGAGCGTGTGGTGTCGGTGGCGATTACTAAAGCCATTGAATTAGGCTATGACACCGTGGGCTGCGCCAGTACGGGTAATTTAGCCAACAGCGTGGCCGCGCACGCGGCGGTTGCGGGGTTGAAGGCATTTGTCATGATTCCGCATGATCTTGAGCAGGGGAAGGTGCTGGGATCACTGATTTTTGGCCCCACCATGGTGCGCATTAACGGTAATTATGATGATGTCAATCGGCTGTGTTCAGAAATTGCCGACAAATACAAATGGGCGATTGTGAACGTGAATCTGCGGCCCTTTTATACCGAAGGGGCCAAGACCTTTGGTTTCGAGGTGGCGGAGCAGTTAGGCTGGCGGTTGCCCAAGCACACCGTATGCCCGACGGCAGGCGGGACCATTTTGCCCAAGATTTATAAAGCATATAAGGAATTTATTGATCTGGGGCTGGTGGCGGATAACGCTCCCAAGATTTATTCCGCGCAGGCAGCCGGATGCAACCCCGTGGTGGAGGCGATTCGCGCCGGGCATGATCTGATCAAACCGCAGAAGCCCAAAACCATCGCCAAAAGCATCGCCATTGGCAATCCGGCGGATGGCTTTTATGTGGTACAGGCGGTCAAAGAATCCGGCGGCTGGGGTGAAGACGCGACGGACACCGAAATTGTCGACGCCATTAAACTCCTGGCCCGCACAGAAGGAACCTGGACTGAGCCTGCGGGCGGCACCACCTTGGCGGCGACAATTAAGTTAATTAACAGCGGGCGGATTCCGCGGGATGAAAGCATCTGTGTGTGTATCACGGGCAATGGATTAAAGACCGTGGAAGTGGTGGTGGATCAGTTGGCGCTGCCTACCTCCATTGCTCCGAAACTTGATGCGTTTGATGCGCTGATGAGCACATTTCAGACGCAACCGACCCTAACATCGGCAAAGATTCCGGCAGGCGTGTAGCGAGCCACCGGCTTTATGCCGGTGGTAATAAGGAATGAAAAAATTATTAATCGCGGATAACACCGCACGGAATATGGAGAACATCATGGCAGTAAAAATCAGAATTCCCACGCCTCTGCGATCGGTCACGAATGGTGCGGATATGGTGGAGGTGCAGGCGGGCACGGTGGATGAGGCCTTGAAAAATATGTGCGGGCAATTCAGCGGCATGGAAAAGCGGCTGTATAAACAGCCGGGCGAGCTGAATCGCTTTGTGAATATCTATGTCAATGATGAAGACATCCGCTTTTTGAATAATCTGCAAACCCCTGTTAAGGATGGCGATGATATCAGTGTCGTACCCGCCATTGCCGGAGGATAAAGCATGGCAAAAACCAGCAAACGTGTGTGGCTGACGTTCAACGGTAAAGCGATGGTGGAAACGCCGGCGCTGTGGCGTATGGCGCGGCAGTTTTCCAATGTGAGTTTTGATATTCGGCAGGCCAGCGTGACTGCGGAAATCGGGATCATGGCAGTATTGTTTGAGGGCGAAAGCCGGGATGTAGTCGCCGCACTGACGTTTCTGCGGGAGCAGGGCGTGACGGTGGAACCGATTGAAGGCAGCGTAGTTGAAGGATAAATATGGCGTTATCAGATTTAGCACAGGAACTTGAAAAAGCGGATCCGTCGTTGGCGCGGTATAACCGGCAGATGCTTTGGGCACCTATTGGGGTAGAGGGGCAGAAGAAGCTGAAGGCGGCGCGGGTGCTGATGGTGGGTTGCGGGGCCTTGGGCACGGTGTTGGCCAACACGCTGTCACGGGCCGGCGTCGGGCATATAACCATTATTGACCGAGACTTTATTGAGTTGAACAATTTGCAGCGGCAGGTGCTTTTTGATCAGCAGGATATCAAAGATCAGTTGCCGAAATCAATTGCGGCACAGCGCAAAATCGCGGGCATCAATTCTGATGTGCAGGTGGAGGCCGTGGTGGCGGATGTGAATCATAATAATATTGAACAATACGCCAAAGATAAGCATCTGCTGCTGGACGGTACGGACAACTTTGAAACACGGTTTTTGATCAATGATGTTTCGATCAAACTCAATATCCCGTGGATTTATGGCGCGTGCATCAGCGCCATGGGCCTGGGCATGGTGATCCGTCCCGGTATTACCCCATGCCTGCGCTGCATTTTTGAAACTTCACCGCCGGCGGGAATGAACCCGACGTGTGATACGGCGGGCGTGCTGGGGCCGACGGTCAATGTGGTGGCAAGCTGGCAGGCCATGGAAGCCATGAAGTTGCTGACGGGCAATACCGATGCGGTCAGCACGCGGCTTTTTAGCTTTGACCTGTGGGATAACCGGTTCCAGCAATTGAATGTTTCACGGGCACGGGAAATTGCTGATTGCCCGGCGTGCAAACATCACAACTATGAGTATTTATCCGGGAAATTCGGTTCCAGTACTACTTCTTTATGCGGACGAAATGCGGTACAAATTTCTCAGCCCTCGGGCGGCAAAGTGGATTTTGACCGCATCGCGGAAAATTTGCGGGCGGTGGGCACACCGAGTTTTAACAAATTTATGCTTAAATGTGCTATTGGCGAAGGGCAGGGCGAGCGGCGGAAAGAATATGAACTGACGCTTTTTGCCGATGGCCGAGCTATTATTAAAGGCACGCACGAGGCCGCTGTGGCCAAGGCGATTTACGCCAAGTATATCGGCAGCTGAATCAGCGGACGAAACTTGGTCTTGAGGTACGTTTTTTCAGGAGTTCTTTTCATGCTCGAAGCTTTTATCGCCACCATCACGCACACGCGCAATGCCACGCTTAAATTGGTGGCTGATCTGAAAGATGATCAAATGACGTTGCAGCCGGCTCCCAAAACAAACCATCCGGCGTGGGTGCTGGGGCACCTGCTGATGGTGGAAGCAAATTTTCTGTCGCTGCTGGGCGGAACGGCACCGGCCCTGGATGCAACCTGGAAAGATATTTACGGCGGGGGCAGCACCCCCAGTGCGGATAAAACCCTTTATAAGCCCAAACAGTTTTATCTGGATCATCTGGCGGCGATTCGCGCGCAGATTATTGAGCGGCTCAAAACCGTGAAGCCGGAACAACTCGCCCAGGAGCACCCCGATCCGGCCCGCCGCGAACGATTCCCCACCATCGGCCATACCATTTTTATGTACGGCACATGGCATGAGGGCTACCACGCCGGGCAGCTTTCCGCATGGCGTCGCGTGCAGGGGCTGGCGGCGGTGTGATGCGGCGGCCTGTAAAGGTTATCACCGAATCGCTCACAATTTTCGTGACGAATTGAATCTTGTAACGGCGAGTTGGTGCGTTTGAGTTCAGATTTTTCCAAGGGATAATTTTATGATCAAGGACACATTTTCATTTCTCATTTCCCGCCATCAGGAAAAAATGCTGCCCACGTTGCTCGGCGGCATTTCCGATGAACAACTTGCTGCGCAACCGATTGCGGGGATGAACCACCCGGCGTGGATTTTGGGACACCTGTTGGTGGTGGAGCAGAAAATCGCCCGTGATATTCTGGGTCGCCCGCTCAAAACCACATTAGATGCCAACTGGTGGGAACTTTACGGCATTGGCTCTGTGCCCAGCGCCGATCGCAAAATATATAAAAATAAAGCGTTTTACATGGATGGTCTGACTGAAACTGCCAACGCCATCGCAGCATTCGTGAAAGAAAAGACCGATGCGGACCTGGAAGCACCGAATCCGGACCCGCAGTTAGGGCAATTTTTTCCCACGATCGCTATTGCGCTGGCGGTAGCACCGACGCATCGTGCTTACCACAGCGGCCAACTGGCAACATGGCGGAAGGCCATGGCCCTGCCCCACGCGGGAATGTGATCACGCGAAACAACGGTTTTGGCGGCGCGGCTGCTTTCAGCGCCGTCGCCCCAGAATATAAGTAATGCTGTGCTGGATTTTGCACAGTTTTTTCAGGTATGAAAACCCATGAAATCACAAAATGATGTTACCTATCTTGATAATGCGGCAACCAGTTGGCCTAAGCCGCCGGAAGTCGCCGCCGCCATGACGGATTTTCTTGCGCGTGATGCCGCCAACCCGGGGCGGGCCGGCCATCGCATGGCTGTAGCTGCGGAAAAAATGCTTGATCGCGTGCGGAAACAATTAACCGAATTCATCGGCG
>JAJZGH010000404.1 GCA_021798635.1 Planctomycetota bacterium
GATTACACGTTGACGCGATAACCGCCGATTCCGCCGCCGCCCGGGCTGGCTTAAAAGTCGGAGATCTGATTGTCAAAATCAATGGCGGAAGAGTTTACCGCGTAGCCCAACTGCGCAACCGCGTGGCGTTCAGCGCTCCGGGCACGCTCCTGAATCTTACAGTTTGGCGCGACCATAAACGCGTGATGATTCAGGTGCACACGGGTGCCAGAGACGAACGTCGAACCATCAACTCGCCATGAAGTTCCGAATGTACCGGCGGCAGCAGCGGATCGTCCATGCGTTGCAGCATCGTGCGAAGCGCCACCGCCGCCACGCCGACAGCAGGCTGCCGGATGGTTGTCAGTGGCACCGGCAGATGGGCGGACATGGGCAGATCGTCAAAGCTGCCCAGGCGAAGTTGCTCCGGAATTTTAATTCCCGCATCCAAAGCAAATCGCATCACCGATGCCGCGCGTGAATCGCTGACCACAAGTGCCGCGTCAGGGTGCCGCTGCTGCAATGTATTAACAACGAAGTCACGGTCAAAAAGATTTCCTCGACGCACAGCCCCGGCATCCGCGCGAAGCCCATTGGCTTGCAGCGCCCTCAAAAAGCCGTCAATGCGCGATTCTTGCGTAGGCACGCGGGTCGTGTGGGCGAGAAAGTCAATACGCCGACATCCCATGTCAACAAAGTGCCGCGTCAAGGCAAATCCAGCTTCAAAATTGTCAATCCCCACCAAGTCAACACGGCTTAGCTCCGGATAGCGGACAATGTCGCGGTCGATGAGAACCACGGGTATTCCGGCGGCCTGAAAATCCTGTACTACCGCTGCGGTGGGCGAACTGAACTGGTCGGCCAGGATTTCCTGCGGAATAAGAAACGCGCCCGCCACACGCCGGCTGATAAATTCGTCGGCAATAGCGCGGTAGCGGTTCGCAACCCCCGACTCTCCAGGATCTTCGCTCCAGGAAGGGTCCTGTGCCAGTACAAAACTGTTGTCCATGGCCGCCCGCCGGGCCAGTTCCTTACTGATCATATCACATACGGTCTGCTCCCGATGCTGGCTGGCCAAACCGATGAGTATGGCCCCGAAGGTAAGCGATTGTCGGGGTGGCACGGCTATAACCGTCGACCCGGCTTTACCATTGCGGCGGATAAGGTTTTCCTTTACTAACCGCTGAATGGCTCCGCTGGCAGTGGGCCGCGAAAGGCCAAATTGCGCCGCCAAGTCCCGCTCCGTTGGAATGCGTTGGTGAAGTGGAAATCGACCGGTCTGAATGCCCCGGCGGACAAAATCATACAGGCGATTGGCCTTGCTTGAGTCTCGCACAATTTCACCCGAAACACCGCTTGCAACGGATACCCTTGATACATCGGGCCAGCGGTCTTTCCTGAGCCGGCCCACTAACCTTGTTTCATTTGCATAATTTCTTCCGCCAGCACCTGATAATCCGCGGCACCGGCGCAGTTGGGCGCGTAATCAAAAATGCTTTTATTGAAGCTGGGAGCTTCCGCCAACTTAATATTTCGACGAATATGCGTGTCCAATACCACCGCGGTACTCCAAGGCTGGTTGCTTTCCCGACCCGCGTCGAGAAATTTTTCAACTTCTTCCGTCACTTCGCCCGTAAGGCGGGGGGCGGATTCATATTGGCAGAACAGAATCGCACTGATGCGCAAGGAGGAGTTGAGCCTTTCGCGGACCATGGAACAGGTTTCCAGTAAGCGTGCCATTCCCTGCAGTGCCAGAAAATGCGCCTGCAAAGGGATAATAACCTCAGTCACCAGGCACAACGCGTTAATGGTTAACAGCCCCAAGCTTGGCGGACAGTCAATAAGTAAAAAATCGTAATCCAACGCCTTGGCGGCCGCCATTTTCCGCAGCCGTACTTCACGCTCCGGAAGATTGACCAACTCCACTTCCGCCCCCGCGAGGTCCGGCGTCGCCGGCACCACCCACAGGCGTTCCGCCACCGGATACAATGCATCCGCTAGCGGCAATTCCTGACACAGCACATCATAAACCGAATGCTTCACCTTGTCGGCTTCCAAGCCGAGATGAAAGGAGAGATTCGTCTGTGGATCCATATCAATGAGGATCGTTTTTTTCCCAATCGCCGCCAAGGCCGCGCCCAGATTAACCGTAGTGGTAGTTTTGCCCACGCCACCTTTTTGATTGAATAAAGCAATAGTTCTCATACACACCGCAGTGTATCCGATTCTCGTTATCCGCGAAACAGTGTTGTCTTCTACAAGTAATTCCGCCATCAGAGCCTTCCACATTGTCAAAGAGTTGCTGATCGCCGCTCAGGCGGATGTGGTCGTGCAGAGCGTGCGGGAGCCGCATGGCCCCACGCAGCAGTTGAACCTGAAGCTTGAGCCATGGCCCATCCCCCCCCCACTACCCCAACCGGGGTAGAACAACCTATAAAATACTGGATAATCAGGGGGATTTCAAAGCAGGCGCAGCAAAATCCGCAGCAATTCAACCAGATTACGATTTTACCTTGATCATGGATCGTTGGCCAT
>JAJZGH010000166.1 GCA_021798635.1 Planctomycetota bacterium
TGCGATTTATGCGATTGTGACATCCACGATTCTCCTGTGATTCCCGGAAGGGATTTTGTTGGCAAACAGGAGAAATCATTATGGCGTATAAAACGGCACAACGCAAAATGAAAGGCACCTGGCGCGGTGGCTAATTGTGCGGTCGGGACCCATGCTGTGCGGTTACATCACATTGCGATTCAAACTCAACGCTGCCGCGTTGAGCTAGGGGTCTGTTGCGTGGGATAATTGCGAACGCGCGAATGAGCGATTATTGAAAATTTGGGATTTGAGATTTGAAATCTCAAATTCCCGGCGAGGGGCGGTATAGCGGGCGGGCAATATCAAATGGCTGAAAAATCGCTATAATCCGACTCCGATATTGTTAAGGAGTTTTTAATGCTGGATAAATCACAGTTGGCGGCCCGGATTAAGGAAGTGGCGTATCTGGAGGGGGATTTTACGTTGCGGTCGGGGCGGAAATCCAAATATTACATGGATAAATACCTCTTTGAAACGCAGCCGGACATTCTCGCGGCGCTGGGGGCAAGAATGGCGGCGGCGCGTTCACCGCTGACCACTCGCATTGCGGGGGCGGAACTGGGCGGGGTGGCGTTGGCGGCGGCGGCCTCTTTGGCGGCGGGTTTGCCGTTTTTTATCGTGCGTAATTCCAAGAAAGATTACGGCACCAGCAAGCTTATTGAAGGAGCACTGCTGGCGGGTGATACGGTGCTGCTGGTGGAGGATATTGCCACCACCGGCGGGCAGGTGCTGGAGGCGGCCAAAGTCATTACAGCCGCCGGTGCCCAGGTGGAAAAAATTATCGCAGTGATCGACCGTCAGGAAGGTGCGCGGGAAAATATTGAAGCTGCGGGCTTTATGTTTGAATCCATTTTAACCCGGCAGGACCTGGGAATCTGATTTTGGATTCCCTGTGAAGATTGGCTTTCATGACCCAGACAAAATCGCACACCGCGCGCAAAGTGATTGTTACCGTCATCAAAATTCTGATTGCGGTTGTGGGACTTTGGTATGTGATTTCCCATATCGCATGGCATGATCAGGCGGTGATCAAAAAGGGACAGGTCATCCGCAATGTGACGTTTGTGCAGAACACGCGCGTGCCGCTTTTGGCGCGGCAGGGCCAACTGTATACGCTGCAATTTCAAGGCCAGAAAGTGTCTGTGCGCCTGCCGCACGGGCCGGTGGTAACGGCACTTGCCACGAAGGCTCCGATAAAATTCCCCAAACTCCTGGCAGTGCCGGGCAGTTATCTGGTAGCGGTGCACGGAAAAGTATCGGTGGCCCTGGGGCTGCCGCATCTGCTGCGGCGCGCTAAGCCGCTGCCTTTGCTGGCGGCCTTGTTGCTGCTGGGATTGCCCCTTTTCATTACCGCGTGGCGCTGGCGGCAACTCATGCTGGTGCAGGACATGGATTTGCCCTACCGAAAATGTTTGACCCTGACATTTGTGGGGCAGTTTTATTCCACCTTTCTTCCCGGGACCACCAGCGGGGATATTGTCAAAATTATTTATACCGGCCGAATCACCGGGCAAAAAACAAAAAGTGCGGTGACGGTAATTTTCGATCGGGTCATCGGTTTAATTGGTTTGATGATTGTGGCCGGCGTAGCAGCGGCGATGCAGCTTGCGGTGAATCATTTTTCAACTTCCGGCAAGAGCGTCTCTGATCCGGTGCTGGTGCATGTGCTGTGGCTGATTGGCGGCCTGCTGGGCCTGACGCTGGCGGGCGGAATTGTTTATTTTTCGGCACGATTACGGAAGTTTCTGCATCTGGATGCGTTGATTGAACGCCTGCCGCTGCCGGAATTTATCAAACACGCGGACCGCACGCTGCGGGTATATCGTGATCATCCGGGCGTGGTGGCCATGACGCTGGGGGCCAGCGTGGTGTCGCAGGCGGTGCTGCCGCTGGCGGGGTTCCTGGCGGGTCGGGCCTTTGGGATGCACGCATCATTCGGTTACTTCATGGCGTGTATTCCGGTGGCGGCTCTGGCGGCCAGCCTGCCGATTGTTCCGCCCCAGGGTATCGGCGTGATGGATGCCATTCTGCTGCACTTTTTTGTTACGCGCGGCGTGGATACCGCCAGTCAGGCCTTTGCGCTGGCCCAAGCCATTCGTTTCCTGCCGATCTGCTGGAACTTGCTGGGAGCCTATTGGGTGGTGCGGGGAACCTACCATCGCCAGCAGGTGGAAAACCTCGACGAACTGGCCCCCGAAGCGTAAACAAGATAAAGCGCAGGAGGCCCTGACAGAGCACTAGCGGTCGATCACGCCTCCCAATCAGCAGCGAAGCGCTTCCAGAAAGTTCCAGGTTCCAGGTTCCAAGTTCCAGTTCCCAGATTCCTGCGCCCCGCTCATCCCCAGCGTACCATCCCCGGTTCAAACCGCAGTGCAATATTGGGATGATTGGGCAATACACGAACCGAATATCCCTGCTGACCGCAGGCGCCGGCGCTGATGGCACCGACAAATTGAAACACGCCAGCTTCAATATTTGTGCTTAGAGCCATTTGATGTACCCGGGCATTTTGAATATTGCCGAACGCGTCCAGCGAACCAAAATAAAGTTCCACCCGCACGTTATCTATGGGAACGCTGCCTAACTCAATGGTGGCGAATACTTTGACGCTTTCACCGGCTTTTACCGTGCCGGCACACGGAGACTCAACGTGCGTTACTTTCACGTTATCCCATAGCTGTGCGATGCGCTCTTTCCACTGCGCCAACGCCGCAGCGCCTGCCCCGTGACCTTCCATGAGTTTCATATACAGATCATGGGCGGGCAGGTAAAACATTTCCGAATAATTCTGCACCATACGGTTGGTGTTGTATACCGGGCAAATCGTGCGGATGGAACTCTTCATCCGTTTGATCCAGTTTCGCGGCAGGCCATCGAGACTGCGGTCGTAATACAGCGGCACAACCACGCGTTCCAGTAGATCAAAAAGCTTGCGGCTTTCGATATCATCCTGATATTCATCGTTGTTGTAGTCTTCGCCGGCTCCAATGGCAAAGCCATTATCCTCGGTCCACGCCTCGCACCACCAGCCGTCGAGAATGCTCAAATTCAGCGCCCCATTAATAGCAGCTTTCATGCCGCTGGTGCCGGAAGCCTCCATAGGCCGGCGGGGCGTATTGAGCCATACGTCCACACCCTGCGTGAGATAACGCGCGACATCAATATCATAATCTTCCAGAAACACCATACGCGTGCGAACATCTTCGCGCCGACAGAAGTGAATGATTTCCTGAATAAAGCGTTTTCCGCCGTCATCGCGCGGGTGGGCTTTGCCGGCAAAAATAAACTGCACCGGCTGATCGGAATTTTTAAGCAGTTTGACTAAGCGATCCGGATTGCGCAAAAGCAGCGTGGCGCGTTTGTAGGTGGCAAAGCGCCGCGCAAAGCCGATGATCAATGATTTTGAATCCAGCACTTCGTCCACGCGCTGAACATCCAATGCGGATTGACCACGCCGTGCAAGCTGCATGGCCAGCCGCTGGCGCGCGAAATGTATCAGGCGTTCCTTGCGGCGTTCATGGGCGCGCCACATTTCAACATCCGGAATTTTATCTGTGCGTCCCCAGATGCTGTGATCCGCCGGGCGCTCAATCCAGTTGGCACCCAGATATTCCTGGTACAGCCGCGCAAAGCCTTCACCTAGCCAGGACTGCGTATGCACGCCGTTGGTAATGTGGCGGATCGGAATTTCCGGCGCGGGAATTTCCGGCCATATCCGCTGCCACATGCGCCGCGATACCTGCCCATGCAATTCACTGACTCCGTTGGCATGCCACGCCATGCGCAACGCCAGGACGGTAACACCGAAAAATTCGTTATTGTCCTGCGGATTCACCCGTCCCATGGCCATGAGTTCATCAATGCTGATGCCCAGTTTATGGCAATAATTGCTGAAATATTTTTCTATTAAATCACGGTGAAAGGCGTCATTGCCCGCTGGAACCGGCGTATGCGTGGTAAATACATTGCTGGCGGAAACCATTTCCCGTGCTTCAACAAAGGTCAGCTTTTCCTGTTCCATCAGCACACGGCAGCGTTCCAGAGCCAAAAAGGCCGAATGGCCTTCATTCATGTGGCAAACTGTCGGGGTAATGCCCGCCGCCGCCAGTGCCCGCAAACCGCCAATGCCCAGCATAATTTCCTGCCGGATGCGCATTTCATGATCGCCACCGTATAGCCGTGCGGTGATGTCCCGATTATGCGGACTGTTGATTTCCAGATTGCAATCCATCAGGTACAGCGTGACGCGCCCCACCTGCACCCGCCAAACCGCGGCGCGAACTTGCGAGTCCGGGTAATCCACGGTGATTACCGCTTGCTGTCCCTCCTGATTTTTCACCTGTGTGATGCTCATCGAGGAGAAATCATTTTCCGGGTTCAACTCCTGTTGCCAGCCATCGGCGTTAAGCTGCTGATGGAAATATCCCTCACGATACAGCAACCCTACCGCGACCAGCGGAATGCCCAGGTCACTGGCGCTTTTCAAATGGTCACCCGAAAGTACACCCAGACCCCCCGAGTAAATCGGCAGCGATTCATGCAGCCCGAACTCCGCTGAAAAATAGGCGATCACCGGCTTGCGATCCGGATAGCGCTGTTTGAACCAGGTGTTCTGCTGCATGTAGGATTTCAGATCCCACGTGATGCGGTTGAGATGCGATAGAAACCCCTCATCTTCCGCAGCGGCGCGCAATTTATCCTGACCGATGAGATTCAGCAGTCGCACCGGATTGTGGCCTGTCTCTTCCCATAAGTCCGGATCCAGACGATTAAATAAACTTGCCGCTTCGTAATTCCATAAGGACCAGAGGTTATAGGCTAACTCGTGCAGGGCTGCGAGTTTCTCCGGCACCGCTGGTACCACAACAAACTTGTGAATTGAAGACATTCTTCAGGCTCCTTCGGCCTAGGGTTCCAATAATTACCATAAAAACCGCCTCCGCCGTCTCGGACTGGCAAACCGCGGCCAAATCCGTCTACCCCACGGGATTATAATAGGCCGACGGCCCGCCGTCGCCTCCGTGAAGAATGTTTTATCGGCACTGTGATTTGATCGACAAGAATTTTTCCCCATCCATTTTATGCGTTACTGCATTGTCCACAGGCAGCCAATCGACTTTTGCACAACTTATACACATACCAGTCCCGCAGGGCATTTTTGAGCGAAAAAGTATTTTTGCAGGTAAACCCGCGCGATAATTCAAGGAAATGCAATTCCCGGGCGATTACAAAAAGAAAAATCCTAAAAAAAGCACTCCGTGGCAGCAGTTTTGCTGGCATGCAGTTAATGGACATGTGGTCGTAAACCTTTGCCAGGACCTTAAGGAACTCTGCTTTCATGCGTATTGGATTCATGCGACTCATTGACGCGGCTCCCTTGGTGGTGGCGTCCGCCAATGGCTATTTTGACGATGAAGGCGTTGCGGTGGAAATCGAACGCGAAGGCGGCTGGATGATCGTGCGCGATAAGCTCACCTACGGCCTGCTGGATGCCAGCCATTCCCTTCTGGGCATGTCGATCATGAGCCAGTTAGGCCGCAGCGATTTTATTGAACCCATGGTGGCGGTCATGAACCTTGGCTCCGGTGGAAGCACACTGGTGGTCTCCACGGAATTGGCCAACTTGGGCGTGGATTGCCCCCAAACGCTACGAAAAGTAATTGATTCCGGCCGCGTGGGTCGCAAAATAATATGTGCCCACGTCTCCACCTTTTCCATGCATCATTATCTGCTGCGCGACTGGCTGACCCACGGCGGCATCGATCCAGACCATGATGTGCAGCTTGTGCAGCTTAAGCCCATACTCCTGGCGGATCACATGGCCAAACATTATGTCGATCTGTTTTGTGTGGGCGAGCCGTGGGGGTCTCTGGCGGAAAGTCACGGCTGGGGACGCATTGCCCTGGCCACGACGGATATATATCCCGATCATCCAGAAAAAGTATTGCTCACAACCGAGTTGTGCGCCCGCCAAAGGTCCGACCAACTCACGCGAATCATACGCGCTATCATACGGGCTTGCGCCTATTGCCAGGCCCCGGAAAACCGCCTGGCTTTAGCGGAATTGCTTTCGCAGAGAGAATATGTCGATGAAAGTCAGGAACTGATTATGCACAGTCTGGAGGCGGTGCACCTGGGCCTGGAACCAGTACAGCGACAGCGCGGACTCAAATGGCACTTCCGCTCCTGGCAACTTGAACATTGCACTCCCCGCGTTGATCATGTCATCTGGTTTCTTGAACAGATGATCCGCTGGGGCCATCTGGGGGCTAACGCGGATCTACCGGCCATTGCCAACCGATGCGTGCGTACGGATCTTTTCGCCCGGGCCACCGAAGGCCTGGGAAGCATCGCCGGGACTGCGTGAGGTGCGTTTAGTAAGGAGGAGTTAGAAGGACTGGGTTACAGGTGACAGGGGACAGGTTACAGCATGAGGAGGACGTTGTGTCAATGAATAATGAGCAATGAATAAATGAGGGGGGTACGTTTTGTCACAAAGCCGCCGGCTCTGCCGGTGGTAAAATCCGCGGAAAAGGTGTCAGGTACCTTTTTAGAGTGATCGGAAAACCTTCACACGCCGGCGCGGCTTAAACGGTATGCCGGGCTATGCCGCTGGCGGCTTGTCCAGGCCGAAGGCGGCGTGCACGGCGCGCAGAGCGTTTTCCGCATCGGCGCGGCTTACCAGACAACTGATGCGGATTTCGCTGGTGCTGATGTTCTGGATGTTTATTTTCTGATCGGCAAGCGCTTTGAACATGGTGCTGGCCACGCCGACGGCCTGCTTCATTCCAACTCCCACCACTGACACTTTGGCCATATCTTTTTCATACGCCGCCGCGCCGCCGAGGTCCGCCAACAACTGCTCCATGACCGGTTTAAGATCGGCAACATCCCCATGTTCCACAGTGAAGCTGATGTTGGCGGTCCCATCATCCTGCACGTTCTGGATAATGTCATCGACAATAATATTGGCCTGCGCGATAGCGGTAAAAATTTGCGCTACAATCCCCGGGCGGTCCGGAACGCTTTTTAGCGACACCCGCATCAGGTCTTTTTTTAACGCACAGCCGGAAACGGCAATATTTTCCATAGAACTAGTCTCCGCGACGATCCAGGTGCCCGGGCGGTCGTGGCCGCTGTTTCGGACATGGATCGGAACATTATATTTTTTGGCAAATTCCACCGCCCGCGTTTGCAGCACGCCGGCACCCACGCTGGAAAGCTCCATCATTTCATCATAACTGATGCGATCAATCTTCCGGGCTTGGGGAACAATTCGCGGGTCGGCCGTGTACACGCCGTCCACATCGGTGTAATTTTCACATACCTCCGCATTCAGCACGGCCCCCAAGGCTACTAACGACGCGTTGCTTCCACCCCGGCCCAGGGTGGTAATGTCGCCATGCTCGTTAATTCCCTGAAAACCCGCGACAATCACAATTTTACCGGCGTCCAGCTCGGCGAGAATGCGTCGCTTGTCAATTTCCCGAATGCGGGCCTTGCTGTGAACGGCATCGGTTATCAGCCCGATTTGTGCGCCGGTAAAGCTGATGGCATCATGCCCCTGGGCGTGAATCGCCATGGCAATTAACGCGATGGTGACCTGTTCGCCGGTGGCCAGCAGTTGATCCAACTCCCGTTTGGGCGGATTGGGTGAAACCTGCTGGGCTAACTCGAGCAGCTCATCGGTGGTATGCCCCATCGCTGAGACCACCACGACAACCTGGTGGCCGGTCGTTTTAGCCGCGATCACCTTGCGCGACGCCACATGGATTTTCTCCGCCGTCGCAACCGATGTGCCGCCAAATTTCTGAACTACTATACCCATACCCGTTTTCTCACGCCTTGGCAAACCCGCCAATTTATCCAATAACCGTCAAAAACGCAAAAATCGCATGGGAAGAAATCTGCGGGGCGGCGTTGCGGGTTTCAGACGTTTCAATGCAAAAACAACAGTGAAATCAGCGTCAACAGCAGTACCGCCAGCGTCACCCATGTGTAAAACCAGTCGTGATCCACCACCGCAAAAAGCACCACCGAGACCGCCACGCGAGAAATGGGGGTCAGTACCAGCAGCAGCAGGCCCAAGTCTATGATGCTTTTGCCGTTTCCGGCAATGACTCCATGATACATCGCCACCGGGCTGGTGTTGAAGGTCACATGCCGCATTTCCTTGATCGTCGGCGGCGCATGGATAAAGCTCAAGGTCAACCCCAGGATCATCACGGCAACACTTAATATCACTCCCACGCGCAAGACCCACGCTGCGGCATCTTGAATGATAAACTCATCTTTTATCGGCGCATGGGGCGGAGTGCCGGGCGGCGGCGCTGGATTATTCGGCGATGAGGCATTTACCGTATTCATATTCTGCTACCCTTAGGTGCCGCGATCCTTCACGGCATCCGATGATCAAAAATTTATTCCGCAGCCGCGCAAAAGCATTTCCATCCCCACAATGCCCAGCAAAATCGCAAACACTTTCCGAATGTGTGCGTTGGACATTTTCTCCATTATTTTCGTGCCCATTAACGCACCAACCACAACCGAGGTGGCCACCGGCACCACCAGATACGGCAGCACCAGTCCCCGGTGCAAATACACCCCCGCCGCCGCCGCCGCCGTCACGCCAATCATAAAATTGCTCGTCGCGGTTGAAACTTTTGTCGGCAGATGCATGGCCACTTCCTGGGCCAGCACTTTCAGCACGCCGGCACCGATACCCAAAATCCCGGCCATGATCCCGGCGATAAACATCACGCCCATGGCCGGCGGCACGTTGGCGGCATTGTAGAAGATTTCCCGGCCCAGTCGCTTATCAAAATAGGATCCCTGCAGCCGCAGATAATTGGCCAGGCGATCATTCTTGACATTTTTCGGCAATTCTTCTCCGATGTTTAATAGAATTGGAACCAGCGAAAGCAAGAGTGCCAGTCCGAACAGAATGGATAAGGTCTGGGCGTTTAGAAACTTGGCCAGTACCGCAGCGCCCAATATCGCGCCGCTGGCGGTGGAAAGTTCCAGAAACATCGCCACGCGCACATTGGTTATATGATCACGAACATAAACCGAGCCGGCCCCGCTGGAAACGGCAATAACTGAAACAATGCTGGCTCCAATGGCTTGCTCAATGGGCATGTGCAGAAAAATGGTCAGCACCGGCACAATCACAATGCCGCCGCCCAACCCGCTGATGGACCCTAACAAGCCCCCGGCAAAGGAGGCCGCCGCCACCTCCAGAATCCAAGTTATCGCGGCCGTATCCGCCATCGTTTACTTCCCGAGAAAAACTTCTCCAGCCGCGCCAGTGCGACCCATAAAGGTACACTAGTGGATTTACAGCCATGGTTCAACTGTGAGGAATTCATAGCAGTGGTTTGCCCGTCATCTCCGCCGGTTGCGGCAAGCCCATCATCTTCAACAACGTCGGCGCCACATCCGCCAGACATCCTCCGGTGCGCAAAGTGTGGCCTTTGAATCGGTCATCCACCACAATCAACCGCACATCAAAGGTGGTGTGGCTGGTGTGCGGGCACTGATGGACCGGGTCCCACATTTGTTCGCAGTTGCCATGATCGGCCGTCACGATCGCCGCGCCGCCCAAGGCCTGAATTTTTCCCAGCAGCTTGCCCACGCACGCATCCACGGTTTGAACAGCCTTGATGGCTGCCAGCAAATTTCCCGTGTGCCCCACCATATCGCCGTTGGCGAAATTCACGACATAAAAATCTTCATCCCCTTTTTCCAGCGATGCCAGAACAATCTCCGTCACCTGACTGGCGCTCATTTCCGGCTGTTGATCATATGTTGTCACCTTCGGACTTTCCGCCATTTTGCGGTCTTCATGGTCAAATGGCGGTTCGCGATAATCATTGAAAAAAAATGTGACGTGCGGAAATTTTTCAGTCTCCGCCGAACGGAACTGGCTTAAACCCTTTTCGGCGATATACATGCCGAGAATTTCCTTCATTTTTTCCGGCTTGGCAAAAATCGGATGGACCGGCAAGCCCTCTTCGTAGCCGGTCATGGTGGCAAAATAAATATTTGTCGGCCGGGATTTACGGATAAAGCCCCCGTTCTTTTCCTGCTTGAAGCGGGTATCATCATACATAAAGGCTCTGGTGATTTCGCGCGGGCGATCGCCGCGATAATTAAAGAAAATCACCGCGTCGCCGTTTTTAATTTTGCCATCAATACCCGCGATCACACTGGGTACAACAAATTCATCGCCCGCACGCGAGGGTTCTGTAGCATGGGCGTAATAGTGTTCAAGAGCCGCGATCGCATTGGGAAATTGTGCCCCTTCCCCCAACGCCAGAAGATTGTACGCTTTTTCCACGCGGTCCCATCGATTATCCCGGTCCATCGCGTAATACCGGCCTACCACCGTGGCGATTTTTCCCACGCCAATCTCCCGTGTTTTCGCCTCCAGCGCCGCCAGATATCGCACGCCCCCCTGCGGGGCCGTGTCCCGGCCATCGGTAATGGCATGAATCAATACATGATCCGCCTTGACGTTTTTGCGTTTTGCCAATTCCAGAATGGCGTATGCATGTTCCAAGTCACTATGCACCCGGCCATCGGAACATAAGCCCAACACATGCAAGCGACCATGATTGGCCTGTGCGAAGGCGATGGCCGCATTCAGCGTGGGGTTTTCAAAAAAACTGCCATCGCGAATCCGCCGCGTAATGCGCATGGTTTCCTGATCCACAATTCTCCCGGCCCCGATATTCTGGTGACCCACTTCACTATTGCCCATCACCCCCTCCGGCAATCCCACCCATTCGCCGCTGGTATGAATCAGCACATTGGGATAGTCCCGCATCAGGCGGTCATCCACAGGGTGTTGGGCCAATTTAATCGCGTTATAAGCATCCATTTCCGGGTGCGGATTTTCTCCCCAGCCATCCCGGATAATCAACATAACCGGCCGTTTAATCGAAGACTTGGACCCGGACATACATAACTCCATTCTTTTCCAAACTACCAAAGCCCGAAAGTATAGCGGTTTTCCCCCGGGAGAAAAACGCCGCCCCGCCCAGCAAAATAGCAGCGCCAGCGCTTCCGCAGCATTCTAACCCCCGGCCTAACTCC
>JAJZGH010000167.1 GCA_021798635.1 Planctomycetota bacterium
GGTACCTTTGTTTTGGAATTTATTGTGATCTGTAGCATTCGCAATATACCTGTCACATCGGAAAAGGTGTCAGGTACCTTTTTTCAAGGAGCAAGTGATTATTTTGCGTACGATATAGGGGATTGATCCGCGGATCACGCGGATACGGCAAGGATTGGTTTTTGGGGAAACGGTGTCAAGCACATTCGTTTAACCTTCCATGGTTGGCTTTTAATGCACGGCCAGGGCTTTGAAGATTTCCTGCATGAGTTTTTCTACTTTGAAGGGTTTGGAAAGTACGGCCGCCAATCCCTGTTTGGAGGCTTGCACAATGCTGTGATCCGGATCATAGCCAAAGCCGGTCATCAGAATCACCGGCGGGTTATGGCCGATTTTTTGTGCGGCCGCGAAGACTTCATAGCCGTTTTTGTGGGGCATTCGAATATCGGAAATGACCAGGTCATAGCGCGGCTGTCCAGCCAGATGAGCCAGAGCCTCGGCACCATCGGCAGCGGTGTCCACGTTGCAGCCGCAATAGGTCAGAACATAATGAATGGTCTCCCGGATATTGGCTTGATCATCCGCTACAAGGATACGCTTGCCCTGCAGGCGGGGGTCCTTATTGGGCAAGCGACGCTGATCATGCGCACCAAATACCTGTTGGGGGCTGGAGCACAAACTCCAAAATGTCTGCCGGACGGTGTTGGCGTTCGTGAGAATTAAATTTAACGATTGCAGCAGGGGCGCATCACCGAGATTTGCTTCTTTAATAAGTTCCAGATCATAAATCATATCATTGAGCGGGCCGGCCACTTCACAGGCCATTTCCTGTACCAGCTTGCCGCTGCTGCTCCGCTGTTCCAGCATCAGCAGGTCCAGCACATTTAATGCAATCGCCACATACCGCCCGAATATTTCGGCGAATTGCCGGTCATCTTCCGTGAAAAAGGCATACTGATCGGATTCAATGTTCAGCACGCCAATGGTTTTGTCATGCAGCATCAGCGGGACGGTTAAACTGGATTTGGCGGTATCAAGTCCGGCAACGTAACGCGGGTCCTTGACGACATCAGCGGAAATATAGGATCTGCCTGTGGCCGCTACGTGGCCGCAGATTCCGTTGCCTTCCACTTCACAAAACAGTTCCGCTTCCATGGCTTCGTCGGGCATTCCTACGGCGATAACCGGTTCCAGCTTATTGCTGGCCGGATCCAGAAGACGAATATTAAAATGATCAAAGTGCATAAGCTGGCGAAGGAATTTGATAATGCGTTCTTCCAGCAGCTGCTGACGTTGCAGAAAATTCAGCTTGGCGATGGCGTCTTTTTCCAGGCGCACCAGTTCTCTTCCCGCCTGGTCGATGGCATCAAGCTTTTGCTGAAGTCGGCGGGTATGCGTGGCATCCCAGCAGACGGCAACCACATGCGAAATTTTATCTTCCTGGTTATGGACCGGTGAGCAGACCAGTTCAAAAAACTGTGAATCACCGATGCTGATGGCGAACTTGCGGGAACGCGGAACATGATTTTCCGGCCTGCCGGGCACCAGCGGATCGGTGAATATGGAAATCGCCTCCATACAGGCTTTGCCGATGCGCTCAGTGACTTCAGTCGACCATTGTTTCATGCGGCGGTTGCTCCAGACCATCCGCCCGGCCGGATTGATCATGCAGACGCCTTCGCCAATGGTATCCAGCACCAGTCCGGATTGCATGGTGGCGTGGGCCCGTTCCAGCGGTAAAAAATCGGCGGATTCCGACATGACCATATCAAATGATCCGCTGCGCAATTCGGCCACGGCTTGGTCCATGGTCGATACGCACACGACTGCATCATAATTGTGGGAGAGGTTGTTGTAGAGGTCGGTGGTGCGGAAGTCTGGTCCCGAAAGCACCAGTGCGCGTCGAAGGTTAGATACTACACCCATGCGACACCTTAATTAAACCTTAATCATTATACCGGCTAAATCTACCCGGACAATCTGTCGTGGTCACGAAAAATCAGGAAAGTGAAGTTTATGGGTGGTTGGTTTGCGGCATGGGGTCAACCACCGAGTTATCCTCCGGTGCTCGGCGGGCACGACGTGGCTAGAGAGCACCGTGTTGACATCCCGGCCATTACTCGGGCAAGCGCTTAGCTCGTCGCGGCTTCTTCCCGACTTTTGCGGGCATTTTCCTGGAGGCTTTTTTCGGGCGGGGAATTTTTGATTTTGCTTTGGGGCTGACCTGAGCTTTAGTCTTCGGCTTCGCCGATGCTTTTGCCGCTACCTTGATTTTCCGTGCCGCGACGCGCTTTTTATTAAGCTTAGAATTTCCGGATATTTGGCCGGTTCGGCCCGCCGGGGCCGGCTCGATTGGCGTTTCCGCCGGCTGATCCATCTCAACGCCAAATACATCGGCTAACTGATTACCGGCGATTGTTTTGCGACCGGCGTTATCGGTGCTGGTCAGGGCGTCAACCGTATCGGAAGTGGGCACAAGTTCCAGATGGTTGACCTGCCGCAGTTTGAACAACAGCTCCGGCTGAGTATCCAGCCTGGCACCCACGCCGTAGAGCACCGCAGCCAGATGCTTACATAACCCGGCGGAGTCCGGGCAGGAGCAATCCATCTCGATATGATCCGGCATCGGAAACATTCCGCCTGCGCGATCGGTGACCACAGCCATGACGGCATCGGACATGCGCCCCCGCAGCAATTCGATAATGCTGCGGATCTCCCCGGATAAGCGTTGTCGGATGCCGTCCCATGTTTCCTTTGCCAATGGCTTAATGTCGATGACAATGTGGTAAATTTCCGAACCGCTGACCAAGGCGCTGATTTTGCCGGGTTCAATTTGCAGATCCAGCACTGAGCCGTTCCGCACGTAAGATCGGCCCCGCGGCAAACGGTTGGCGTAGTCACTGTAAGATTCCAGGTGTTGGCACCAGGCCTTGCCCCAAAACGTCGCAGCGATTTTCCTTCCCTCTACCCGCACCGGAGAAATTTTCCGCCCGGCTTTTTCCAAGTTTGCAATTTCCCTCCGGGCCACTGCCTGCCGCTGGCCTGCTGATACGTACGGTTTATAAGTCCACCACATGATGTGCGCTCCTTGTTTCAGACGGCGTTTAACGGACCGTATCATAACTCGCTGACTCGATGAATATCCAGTGTCACAAAATTCAGCAATTCCTGGTTGTTCATCTCGGTGAGCATTTGGTCGGCACCGCCCTGCAATATCTCATTGGAAAGATTTGTTTTCTCGGTCATTAATGTGTCGATTTTGTCCTCCAAGGTGCCCTGGCATATAAACTTATGCACCAGCACGTTTTTCTTCTGACCAATACGAAACGCTCTATCCGTTGCCTGATTCTCAACCGCCGGGTTCCACCAGCGATCAAAATGGACCACGTGCGACGCCGCCGTAAGGTTCAATCCCACACCGCCGGCCTTCAGCGAAAGTATGAAAAAGGGCGGGCCATTATCGCTTTGAAATTGCTGGACCAACTGTTTTCGATTCGCTACGGCAGTGCCGCCGTGCAGAATCAGACCCGGCCGGCCGAAAATGGATTCCAGAAAACCCGCAAGGGCTGCGGTGATTTCCCGGAACTGAGTAAAGATCAGAACCTTTTCCTGTCGTGCGGCCATTTCCTCGCACAATTCAGCGAGGCGCAGAAATTTGCCGCTGTGCGACGGGTCATAAGCTCCATCACCCAGTAATTGCGACGGATGATTGCAAATTTGTTTGAACCGCATGAGATAAGACAGCACCAGGCCTCTTCGGGCAATGCCATCGGCTTCTTTTATTTTTGAGGCCATCTCATCGACCGCCATTTGATACAAGGCAATTTGCTGTTTGCTTAACGCACAAAATGCCCGTACCTCCGTTTTATCCGGCAGGTCCGAGATAATGCGTTTATCGGTTTTCAGTCGCCGCAGAATATAGGGTTGCACCAGTGCCCGTAAAGGCGCATAACCGCCCGGTGATTCCGCAACGGATTTGGCATACGTTCCGAAAGCTTTGGCTCCACCAAGCAAGCCCGGATTGAGAAAATCAAAAATGGACCATAAATCGGATAGCCGATTTTCCACCGGTGTACCCGTAAGTACCACGCGCGCCGCAGCCTTAAACTGCTTGACGCTGCGGGTCTGTTTGGTGCCGGAATTTTTAATCGCCTGGGCTTCATCAAGAATCACCACATTCCACGGCCGCCCGGCCAGCCAAGCCAGTCGCGTTGCCATTCCGTAGGTGGTGATCAGCAGATCCATGGATGCAATAGTCTGTGCCATCGCTTCCTGATTGCCATCAGACCAGTCGTCAAGCTTTTCAGAAGGGTGCACGACGCAGGTCTTTAAGGTTGGCGCGAATTTCGCCAATTCATCGCGCCAATTGGCTATCAGCGACGCTGGAACAATCAGCAAGGACGGTGGCATGGCGTTTCCCTCGGTGCCGTGTTCCTTTGGCTCCTTATGTTCCTTCAAGTGCAGGAGCAAGCCCAGCACCTGAATGGTTTTGCCCAGCCCCATATCATCCGCCAGGCAGGCACCCAGCCCCAATTGCACCATAAAATGCAACCACTGTACTCCGACTTTCTGGTAAGGCCGCAGTGTGGCCAATAAACCCGCGGGCGCATCTGTTGTCGGGGCGGCTTCAGGATTTCGCAACTCTGCTAATCGCGCCGCCAGCCAATCTCCGGCGACAACTTCAGACCAGGCACGTGTGGATTCCTCGGCTGTTACCGCCGTGCTGCTGGTTACCCCCACGCCCGAAAGCATTCGCATGGCTTCAAAAAAAGATACGCCGCCGGTGCCGGCTTGCGTTTCCACATGCTTCCATATTCCCAGGGCTTCGGTGAGTTTTTGTTTGTCAATTTCCACCCACTGCCCCTTCAGCAGCATCAACCCGTTGGAGGCAGCTAAAATTGATTGCAACTCTTCATCACTGACTGTGTGTCCATCTACGCTGACATTCACAGAGAAATCCAGCAGCGCATCAGCGTCCAGCCGGGTTTTGGCTTGCTTGCCAATGGTCACATTCACCACTGCGCGGGAGGATTTGCCGGCCCGCCACCAATTCGGCACGCGCACCACCAGGCCGCTTTCTTCAAACACCGGCACATCCTGCAGAAAGCGGTAGGCCGATTCCGGTTGCCACGCCAGCGGATGATAAATATCCCCTGAATTCACAAGTTCACGCACCAATTGGCTTTTTTCCGCCGCCCTTTCAATCGGTGTCAGCAACGCAATAAGCTGCTGGCGATTTCCAGCACCGGCGTATTCTTTGAGGGCTTCGCTTAGCGGCAGGTGCCGCAAGGTGGCCTGCGCCGAGAGTCGATTGGCGTAAGTCGCCAGAAAAGCGAATGGGTTTGAAGGATCGCGTTTGTTTTCCGCCAGATGAAACGTCACGCGACCCACCATCCGCCAGATAGGATTTTTATCCTTGAGATAGGCTGCCGTTCCACCGGGAAAACCGGCAACTTCGCGACGAACCAACTCATCGAGATCAGTCCATAATCGCAGCAGCAGTTGCGCGTTCAAATACTCCAGCCCCTGCATGGGCGGTGCCTGCATGCAGCGGAAGGCCAAATCTTCCAAAGCTGGCGGTGCAACGGCCTGCGGGCCGGCCTGATTTTCCGATCCAGGCGTATGGCACAGACGTAGAAGATATTCCCGCCCAAAGTCACGGAAATAAGCGAGTTCGGGTGTCAGATGACTTTGCAGTTCAACGGTGGCCAGATGGAGCAATCCTGCTGAGTCACCTCTGGCAAAGCCGTTCGCGATGCGTTGTTGAATTGTCGCTGATATGGTTAATGCCGGATCCCCCGCACTTTGATTCCAAAGCAGTTTACCTTCCGGTGTAATTTTCAGTGTGCCGTTCATGCTAGGCTTGTAACCAAAGATGTGTCGGCGGTCAACGCTGCGTACATTTCCGTACATTTGCGTACCGTTGTGTACCGTTGCGCATACAATCGGGCACAGCAAGAACTTGGCGTGGGGGCCATCCGTTGAACCGCGCCTGTGGTCAATCGCGCCGGGGCGAAGGGCGGCGTGCGACCAGACCTTATTGCGCGTCCAACTCAACGCTTCCGCATTGAGCTACGGTTGTTTCTGTGCGATTGGATGTTTGGGGGGCCGGCGGTTGCCGAGGTATGTATTTACGTTCCGGTTTCCATGGCCGGTTCGGTATGAGCACCGAATATGGCGGAGCCGATTCTTACCAGGGTTGAGCCTTCTTCAATTGCGATTTCAAAATCGCCGCTCATGCCCATGGAGAGGTGCTTAAAGTGCGGACCGCAGATTTTCCGGAAGCGCAATTCATTAAATATCTCGCGTAATGTGCTAAAGCAGTGTCTGGATTCTTCGGGATCAGCGGATTGCCGGGCCATGGTCATCAGTCCCACAAGTTGCAGATGGGCCAGCGTTTCGAACTGTTCAGCCATGTGAATCGCTGCCGGAATCGGAACGCCGTTTTTGGAATCTTCGCCGGATGTATTTACTTCCATAAGTATCGGTATAGGTGTTTCCCTCCGACCGCCCAGATCATTGAGGTGTTCCGCCAACCGCAGGGAATCAGCGCTATGAATAATCTCGCTGGTTTCAATGGCGGCGGCTGCTTTGTTACGCTGCAGATGGCCAATCATATGCCATTTGAGTTGCGCGCTGATTTCAGCACCGTCCGCCAGTGTTTCAAGAAGCCACTCTCGCACCTCCTGTTGCCGGGTTTGCAAATGTTGTACGCGACTTTCGCCGAAATGCCGCTGCCCCGCGGTGATAAGATTCTGGATCTGTTCCAGTGACGCATATTTGCTTACCGCAATAAGTGTAATGTCATTGGGATCGCGGCGCGCACGCATTGCCGCAGCGCGGATTCGTTCCTGAACCTGCCTGAGTTTAACGGTTACATCCATATCAATTCCCTCAAACAACAAAACCAGAAGAGGCGTATTATTGTCACTTATCTAAAAATGTAAAGAGGTAGATTGTCCCGAAATCAGGGACAAAATGATGATGCGGCTTTAGCGTGCGAGAATTGGCGTATTGCCGACAATTTTGAAGGGAATTTTCGCAATTCGGTAGGTGAGATCATTCTATGATTATCTTGCGGTCACGCGGCGCGTGTTTCCGATTCGTCCATATTTTCCGATGGATCGGAAAAGTGCGGGTTAGCCAGTTCCCATTCCATTCGCCAGGAAAGAAAGTTCTCAACAGCCGTCTCAAAATCTTCCACAGAATCAATGACGCGCATGGCATCCCGCAGGATACGGCACGGATTCATGTGCTTGGCGTACCAGCTCACGCGCTTGCGAAATTCAAGAATCGCCACACGCTGATTGCGGAAGCGGATCATGTTGTAAAAATGATCCCGCATATACCGGCACTTTTGCTCAATGCTCGGCGGCGGCAAAAGCACACCAGTCTGCAAATATGTTTGCACATCACGAAGCACCCAGGGGGCAGCCAGAGCCGCCCGCCCGATCATCACCCCCGCGCAACCCGTGGCATTTATCATCTGCTGTGCATCTTGAGGGGTGCGGATATCACCATTGCCGATAATTGGAATTTTATCCACCGCCGCCACCACCGCCGCGATACCATCCAGCCGAACGGTGCCATGAAATCGCATTTCCGTGGTACGGCCATGCACGGTCACCGCCGCAATTCCCACCTGTTCCAGCCGATTGGCCAGAAAAGGGGCTACCAGCCGATGGTCATCCCACCCTAAGCGAACTTTTGCCGTGACGGGAGTACCGGGTACCGCCCGCACCACGCGCTGGGCCATCTCCAAGGTGCGGGGAATATCGCATAGCAAGGCTGATCCGCCGTCACGCTTGGTAATTTTATCAACGGGGCAACCCATGTTGATATCAATAATAGTCGCTCCATGGTCCGCCGCCCATTTTGCCGCATCGCACAAGCGTTGCGGATCAGCGCCGTAAAGCTGCATGGAAAGCGGCGAATCCTCCGGGCAGGTGGCAGCCAATTCCATGGAACGCTTATTTTCCCGCAGCACGCCTTCGGGGCATAACAGATCCGTACACGCCAGAGACACGCCTCCGCAGGATCGCGCTACCAGCCGAAATGATACATCGCAGTACCCGGCAATCGGTGCCAGCAACACATTGCCGGCAAGCTGAACATCACCAATTCGCAAGGGCGGCGGTGCCATCCATGTTGAGACCTCTTCCATAGTCTGACATTATAACCGTTTATCACCTTATTGACGGCAGGGCGGAAAATGAGAGAATTAAAGGGGAATCTCGATCGCTGCCGCGGGGACTTGCCAACTGGTAGAATGCGAGTATTGCAGCGCTCGAATTCTAAAACTGTCCGGAAAAGTTCTGCGGCGGCCTTAAACGGTAGGGCGGCCATAGGAAACCCGTGGAAGGATGTGTGGATCGTGGTGAAGGCAGACCAGCAGCTAAATCCTATAGTGGATTCTAAGAACTCCGCGGCGCGGCATCTAAATTGGGGAAGCGCTGTGGTGCCGGGGCACATTATTCCCTTGGCAAGAAAACTGTCCCCACACTTGATTGGCACGCGGCTCGGGGTTGGAGCGTCCGCAGTTTTGCTGGCGACAGCAATTGTGGCGACACCAGCGGCCATAAAGGCGAACGGCCCCGCCAAATTGGTTATCAGCCGGGCAACAACCTATATCACCAGCCCATTAGGAAAAGACGGCCTGCCGGATTACACATTGGCGTTGAAACAATATCTAATGAAGGGGCTTACGCAAAAAAACAATGCCGCTGTTCCCGCGATTGAAATTGCCATGCGCGGCTATTTCAGTGACGAGGCCAACTCCCAATGGGTGAATTATGGCAAGCTCGGGACCGCACAATTAAAGGCCCTGGGCATCAAGCCGCCGACGAGAAAGTATCCACAGATTCACGATATTGGAGCCTTCTTCAAGAGGCACCTCCCGCAGGGCTACAAACTCCCCAGCACCGGACTGACGGGCTTAGGCGGAACGCCGTCCTGGAATTTAATGGGACTGGAAACCGGATATGTCAGCGAGTTTCCATGGCGAAAATCACAGTTTTTTCTGTTATGGGCAGATTTGTACCGCAATCGGTCGTCGATCAAGATACTGCGGAAGGCGTCGCTTATGCCGCGGTTCTATTTGCCCATGATTTACGACCAGAAGCGATTTAAGTGGCCGGTTGTGTGCATAGAACCTTTGCCCGATGTGTTGGGCCAGGGAGGCTCCATGCTGGCGTACCGCGCCACGCTGGAACTGGGGCGAGGGCATCCGCAAAAGTGCTGGAATGACGCAATGGCCGTATATCGACTTTCGAGGCTTGCCCATCAGCAGCCCGATGCATTCGGTTTGGGCAACGCGGACGCATTACTTCGGCAATTTCTGGATGTTTGCGACGTGCTACTAAGAAAGCTTAGGCACCGTCCCCACGAGTTGGCGCGAGTGTGGAAGACGATTCAAAAACTTCCCTTGTCAGCGCCTGAGGGGAAGCGATATTTGCACGTGCAACGCATCAAGGCGCTGCAAGTTCTTCTGGAGTGCTATCGCCATCGACAGGCACCGCCCATGCAGCCTTTGGCACAAACATTGTCAAAAAAGAACATGCCTGGGATTATCATTATGCATCCGCCTGCAGCGATCAACTGGAATTGGCAATTTGCCCATCTTAACGCGACATTTGATCGCGTAAAGGGGATGGTAGATGCGCCCGCAGACTCAACGGGGGGTCGGCACATGCGGGCTTTTTATAAGGTTTGGACCAGTGCTGGGGATGACATTAGCGTGATGGCCGGGTATAGCCCGCCCGTGCCGCCGGGAGACGTTGGATACATCCCGAAATCGCTGAACCGCCTGCTTGCCAAACAACTGCCCCTGCAGACGCGATATCTCAACATGCTGCTGATGACGACAAACTCGTTTTACGGATGGAATCAAAGCTGTTACCAGACTCTGCGGTCGCTGATGCTGATTAAGATTGCTTACGCGCTGGAAATGTACCATAGCGAGCATGGCCATTACCCCCGCGCGCTGGCCGCCTTATCGCCCGCGTTTTTTGCGCTTCCGCCGGTAGATCCGATTACCGGAAAACCACCATTCTACGTGCGCAGTACCAAAGGGTATGGTCTGACATTGTACAAGTGGATGCTGCATTCCAAGCGTGTCGAAGTACCCTTTCTCGGTCCTCAATGTATTATCATGCCGCCGCCCCCGCCGCGAAGTTGGCAGACGTATAAATTTCCATGACACATGACTCTCGCCCCATTTGGCGGAATCCTTAATTATGTGTACACTTATACGCTGGTCATTGATGTGAGGATTTGATTATGACACAAATGTTAAGTACTTCAGGTAAAACTTCCATTGACAGCTTGAAATCATTGGCTACGCAGCTTCGTATTGATTCCATTCGCTGCACCACCGCCGCCGGCTCCGGCCATCCGACATCTTCCATGTCCGCCGCCGATCTTATGGCCGTGCTGATGGTGGAACATTTACGTTATGACTGGAACAATCCGCACGCCCCGAACAATGACCGTTTGATTTTTTCCAAGGGCCACGCTTGCCCTTTGCTATATTCCATGTACAAAGCGGCGGGGGTGGTAAGTGATGCTGAATTGCTGCGCTTGCGCAAAATTGACAGCAATTTGCAGGGGCATCCCAACCCGCATGTCCTCAAATGGGTCGATGTCGCCACCGGATCCCTGGGCCAGGGAATCGGAAATGGCGTGGGTATGGCACTTAATGGGAAATATGTAGATAAGTTGCCATATCGCGTGTGGGTGCTTCTGGGCGACAGTGAAATGGCCGAAGGTTCCGTGTGGGAGGCGTTTGATAAGGCGTCTTACTATAAGCTCAATAATCTCATTGCAATCTTGGATATGAATCGGCTGGGCCAGCGCGGCGAAACCGACTTGGGATGGAACGGGGCGGAATATGCCGCCCGGGTGCGAGCCTTCGGTTGGCACGCCATTGAACTTAACGGCCACGACCTTCCGTCCATTCAGGCAGCTTACCGTGAAGCGCTTTTGCAAGCCGACAAGCCGACCTGCCTGATCGCGCGGACCGAAAAAGGCGAGGGTGTTTCTTTTCTGGCCAACAAAGATGGTTGGCACGGCAAGGCCCTGTCAGCGGATGAAGAAAAGAAAGCCCTGGCGGAATTA
>JAJZGH010000168.1 GCA_021798635.1 Planctomycetota bacterium
CAGCCGCGTCACATTTATCCGACTGGTATTCCTGGCCGGGGCTTAGGCGATCGCGGCGTATCGGATCATCCTAATCCGGCGTGACACCCAATTTTACTGGTGGTGAATAATGAGTACACCCGAGCCGGGTAAACCGGATATAAAAACCCAGGTAAACCTTGAATTCTGGAAGGCCCAATTGGCGGCCACCGAATCGCAGACCGATCCCGCCGTCCGGGCGATGGCGAGATTTCTTCTTGGAGCCGATGAACACGGCGGTCTGCTGCAAAATCACGACACCATCTACAAGCTTACGATTCAAAACCTGCGACGGTTTCCGTCCTTTAGCGCCACGCAGAGAACGCAACTGGTAACGACAGTTTTCCCGCATTTCCACGCCACAGTATTATATGCGCTAGATATCTTTCAGCGCTTTCCTTACTGCAAAGGTGGCTACCGACGATCCTTTCGGAATCTTGGCCAGCCAAGGAAAGCAGATCAGCAGCGGTTCCAATGGCTGATGGCAATCGCCGCAACTCTGCGGCCTTATCCGTATGGTATTCTCTGGGTGACGCACTGGGCACCCTATTTGGGAAACTACCGCTACCACATTTCCATTCTGCTGGCGGCAGCGATGGAAATGCAGGATCAAACCGCCGATCACGTTTTTACGGCCCTGACTACTGGAACCGCATTACCGGATAGCGACAGTCCGTTTGGCCGCCATACCATTGTTGCACTACTGATGGCGGACAAAAGGCGCGGCTGGGAATTTGTGGAAAAACTTCTGCTCTCCGCGCAACGTGAGGAGGGATTGCGACAATCTATTCTCGAAGCGGTGGATGAAGCGCATCCGGAGGCCTACATTCGAATACTGCGGATTATTTTGGAAAATGACCTGATCCGTTTTGCTTCGGTAGCCCGGGCAGTGTGCGTTTGGTATGGCCTTCTGATTGAAGCCCGGCAGGGAAACATGCTGAAGCATATTCTGGAAGTGGTGTTGAAATATTTAACCAATCCAGCCGCTCGGACCCTGGCCTTGCAGTCCGCCGAAGCCATGGAAACATATCTTGCGCTCTGGTGTGGCGCGTTTGAAAATTTAATGACCACACTGCCGACGGCTCGAAAAATAATCGCCGATGCCGACGGTGACCGCCGTCTGGCCGGTGCCTGGTTTCTGGCCAACTGCGAATTACCGGCTACCGATGTGCTTTTGGCCGATTTAGTGGAAGATAGCGACCCACGGATCGCGGCGCTGGGATTGATGAAATGTGCCGGGGATCGCCCAAGCGCCAACAAGGCCATTTTCGATCGGCTGATCCGCCAACTTGCTCTCTTGCCGGCTGCCCCGAAAATCATTTCGCTTAGCCCGCTGCCCATACCGCCAATAACTGTATCGCGGGAATTGGCCGCCGACGCTCTGGTGGGAAATCTGGCAGGGCGTTCCCCACTGGAACTTGTGGCGCACATGCCCAAGATGAGTATCTCTGGCCGCGCAAGCACCGCGAAAGCAATTTCCGAAATCCGCCCCCCCCACCGCCGCGGTGCGCGAAGCGCTGGTACATGGGCTGCAAGATGCTGCATCCGATGTAAGAGGCGTCTGCCTGGACGCCCTGGAAAAATGGCATCTGCATCCGGAAGAAAGTTTGGCGGTGGAAAAATTACTGAGCCGAAAAGCCGATGATTTGCGGCGCGGCTGCATAACGCTTCTAACAACCTTGCCCCACGATGCGGCGTTGGAAAGTGTCCAGCGCCTTACCGCCAGTCGAGATTCCCGGCAGTGCAGTGCGGGAATTGAATTGGCCATATTAATGTATAAAGCCGGTCTCAAGAGGAAACAGTGCCAGAAACTTGCTGAAAGCATGCTAAAGGACGCCGCGTTAACAACGGAGCAGCGCGTGATGCTGGCAATATTTGATCAACCGGAGCACGAAGAGCTTACGCTCGAGGATTCACTGGGATTAGCCTTGCCCGCGGCCCGTACCAAGCCGCTGCAGCCAAAGTTGCGAGGGGTACGGTTTGTACAAGACTCCACAATATCGGATGTTCAGTCGCTGGACGCATTGATTGACCGCCACGCCCAAACGCCGGTAATCCCCTGGGGCTACGATGGCAAACCCGGTGAGGAAACGCTTCTGGGCAATTTACATGGATTTACCTTTTCCTTCGACGATTCCACCTCGCCAAATCAGGACAAATTCTTGCTGCGCGACATCTGGATGGCATGGTTTCATCAACGCCCGTCCGCCTCCGCGCCGGGCGATAACCACGCCTTGGCTCAGTTTATGAACTACAGGGCCGGGTTAGATAATCTGACGCCCGAAGTGCTGGCAAATCCAGAAAGACGCTCGCACCCGGAGTTGAAATATGCCGGCCTGGTCGAAAGCATTATCCGAGGGATCGCCATCATCGAGCGGCCGGATTCAGTGGGCTTTCTATTGGATTGCTTTGAAACGCTCTGCGCACAGGTGCCCCGCGACGACTTAACGAAAAAAACTGAACCCTCACCGGATCATCCAGATATTTTTCATTCCGAAGAACCGCTGTTGCGGAATTACCGCGGATTCATCAGTCGCAGCCTGCAGATTCTGGAGTTTCATTTTAACTATTTGCCGGAGAAATGGACGCCAGAACTTATGAGGCGATATTTTCATCTCCGGCGCTGGATTGATGAGCCAGGCGTGGATATTGGCCGTAGCGCCCCGAATCTGAACGTGGTACTTAAAGCCTTTACGATGGGAGTAGCGACCAGAGCCGATGTCATCGACACGCTGGTCGGCGCCGACTGGAATCGGAGTACCAATCCAGGACGGTTTGATGAATTTAGCCGGATTTCCTCCCGCAAGCCGGATAGATTTGTGCAGGCATCTCCGGCCCTGACAGAGATGGTCTCAGAAATACGGAAGCGCGCAATGAGTATTGAACTTAAGCGCGGAGAGTTGCCTACACCCGCAACACCGCTGGTAACACGTATCAGCCACACCGGCGATCTGGCGAGCCTAATTAATATCATGCAGGCCCTGGGCACGGCGTCTCTGGCGCGTAACAGCGGGTATAATCCGCGGGGACGGGCGGAAGTTCTCAGCCACCTGGCGCAGCGAACCATTCCGGAACAATCGGATACTCCGGAACTATTTGCCCAATTAGTGAAGAAAAACGAAATTGATGAATCCCAGCTTCTGCCTCTGGCGTTTTACGCGCCGCAATGGGCGGGCCATGTAGAGGTGGCACTGCAGTGCCCCGGCTTGGAGGACGGCGTTTACTGGATTCATGCGCATACCAAAGGCCAGGATTGGCGTGTAGACCGTGAGTTGAAGGAACAGTGGAACGCCAATATTCGTCTCCGGACAGAAATTCCCGCCGAGGACCTCATGGATGGCGCAGTGGATGTCGCGTGGTTTAGACGCGTGCACAAGATTCTCGGCCCTAAACGCTGGCGGGCGCTTTACGATGCCGCAAAATTTGCTTCCAGCGGAACCGGCCATGCCCGCGCCAAGCTCTTTGCCGCCGCCATGTTGAATCAGATAAAAGAAAAGGAATTAATGGCGAAAATTATGTCCAAGCGGAGTCAAGACGCGGTGCGGTCCCTGGGATTAATTCCAGTGCCCGAAAGTCCACAGGGTGCGGGCGTTGTGGAACGGCGATATCAGGCGATCCAGGAATTTATACGCAGCGGAAAAAAAATTGGCCGCCAAAGGCAGGCCAGCGAACGCCGCGCCGCGGAAATCGGCCTGCTAAATCTGGCGCGTTCCGCCGGATATCGCGACCCGATGCGCTTAAGCTGGGCCATGGAAGGCCGCGCCAGCGCGGACTTGCGAGCCGGTGCCTTAGCCGTTACGAAAAACAATTACAGCGTCACGTTGGCACTTGATAGCGGGGGTTTCCCGAGCCTATCCATCACAAAATCCGGCAATGTATTGAAATCCATTCCGACGGAAATGAAAAAAAGTCCCGCTGTCGCCGCGCTGCTGCAACGCAAAAATGATCTGGAAAAGTCCCGCCGCCGCATGGTCCTGGGGCTGGAGTCCGCGATGTGCCGGGGCGACGACTTTTCCCGGCAGGAATTGCTGGATCTGCTGGCCAATCCGCAGGTAAAGCCCCTGCTGGAAACCCTGCTGCTAATCAATGGCGAGGTCCTTGGATATTTGACTGCCGACGGCATGTGTCTGCGGACGGCCCAGGGTGCCATTGAACCGCTAAGCAAAACTCACCCCATCCGCATCGCTCATCCGGCGGACCTGTTTTTATCTAAGCAGTGGTCTACCTGGCAGCATGATTGTTTTGAGCGGCAACAGACACAGCCGTTCAAGCAGATTTTCCGGGAGTTTTACCCGCTCACGCAGACTGAGCAGGAAGCGATCAATCAATCGCGGCGTTACGCCGGACATCAACTCAACGCCCGGCAGGCTCTGGCGTTACTCGGTGCCCGCAGATGGATTATCAAACCGGAAATCGGAATTTTCAAAGTATATTATGATGTCGGCCTTGTGGCGTGGCTGAGTTTTCAAGAAACATTTATGACGCCGGCCGAGGTCGACGGCCTGACCATTGAAAGCGTGATATTCGCCCGCCGGTCAACCTCCGGCATTCTGCCGCTAACAGATATTCCGATACGCCTGTTCAGCGAAACCATGCGCGATCTGGACCTACTGGTGGCGGTCGCCCATCGAGGAGGCGTTGACCCCGAAGCCTCGGCTTCAACCGTAGAAATGCGTGGCAAGTTAATCAATGAGACCATGTTGCTGCTGGGCTTGAATAATGTGACGGTGGAGGGACGATTTGCAATTATCTCCGGTAAACTTGGCACGTATAACATTCATTTAGGCAGCAGCAACGTACAAATGACCCCTGGCGGTGCCTTGGAAATTGTGGCGGTCCACAGCCAGGGGCGCGGTCGGATTTTTCTGCCCTTCGCCGATGATGATCCCAAAACCGCGGAAGTCATAAGCAAAGTACTGCTGCTGGCGCGCGACCAAGAAATTAAGGATCCGCGATTATTGGAGCAGATTCGCCGGGCATAAGATTATGGCGGTACCGAAGATTGCCTGCCCAGTGGTGAAAAACAAAAAAGCCGCCGTAGATTCCAGGGTGAACTTATAGCACACTGGCAGGGCGGTTATCCGATGCTACGCGCCGGCACCGCCGGCCAGGCGTAGGGCGGCGCTGATCAGGCCGATATGGGAGTAGGCTTGTGGAAAATTTCCCAGCGCTAATTTGCTTTCTGGATCATACTCCTCTGCCAGCAGTCCGGTTGGTCCGGCCAACTTCACATATTGGCTCAACAAGTCTTCAGCATCTTTCCGTCGCCCCAGCAGTGCATACGCTTCAATAAGCCATGTCGTGCAAATATTAAAGCCGCCTTCAACTCCCGGCAGGCCGTCGTCATAGCGATAACGGTATACCGTGTCTCCCTGACGCAGCTCGCGTTCAACGGCTTGAACTGTCGCGGCAAACCGGGGATCATCCGGTGCCAGCAATCCACTTAGCCCGACCCACAAGGCGGCCGCATCGACTTCCGAACTTCCATAGCTGGAGCAATACGCATGTTTCTGTTCATTCCAGCCATGCGCGTGGATATCCTTGGCAATAGCTTTTTCCAGAACCTCCCAGTCTTCACACCGATAACCGAGAACCTCCGCAACTTGCAGCCCGCAATGGACGGTCTGCCAGCACATGGTTTTTGAATGAATATGATGCTTGCGCTGGCTGCGGATTTCCCAGATACCATGGTCCGCCTCGCGCCAGCGCAGCGTGACGGCCGCGACCATGCCCTGCATGAGCCGCCAGTGCTCGCTGGTCAGGGCCGCCCCCTGTTTGGCCAAAAGCGCGATCAGCTCGGCAATCGGTCCCAGAACGTCCAGCTGTATCTGATGGGCCGCGGCATTCCCGACACGCACCGGACGGCTTCCCAGATAGCCTGCCAATTCCGCAATCACCCCTTCCGATCCCAGGTGTCCTCCGGTTACTGTATAGACCGGACGCATCATGGAATTCGGTTCACTGCCTTCCAATATTCCCAGAATCCAGTCCAATAATTTCATCGCCGGTCCGGACGCTCCCAGACGCAGCAGCGCTGTGGCGGCCATGGAAGCGTCACGCGGCCAGCAGAAGCGATAGTCCCAGTTTCTAACACCACCCGGATACTCAGGCAAACTGGTGGTTGCCGCCGCTGCCATTGCTCCGGTCGGGCCGTAACTCAATGCGCGCAACACCAGGGCACTTTGCAGGACCAGATCCGGAAATACCGACGGCAACTTAAGCGTGGCTGCCCAGGCGGCCCAAAATCGCTCGGTTTGCTCCCGCCGCTGAAGCTCGGCAATAGTCGGCGGTGCCAGACTCGCTGTGCCATAGCGCAGTTCCAGAATAAGGGGTTCGCCGTTCAAATCTACTTCCGCAGTCGCAGTATCGTGGTGACCTTCTTTGGTTATGCTCCAACGGATTCCCCGCGACACCAGTACGCAGGGATCCACACTGCCTTCAATCTTTATGCCGTTTTCGGAAATCCGAAGGCGCGTTTCCACGATCCCAAATTCGATACGCGGCGCAAAGGTAATTCTAATGCGCCCATGGCCTTCGACCACCCGCACCAGATCCGTCCGGCCGGCGCGTCGAAAGGGACGACCTGCGGAACAATCCAGATAGTCAGTCACACACAGAGAATCCCATTGCGTTCGCAAGATGAAACTTGAGGGCACGTAGCTTTGCACCGCCGACGCGTGACCTGTTGCGGGGCTTATTTCGAAGTATCCCCCGGCGGTGCCTCCCAGCAGCTCAGAAAACAACGCCGCCGAATCAATGCGCGGCAGGCACAGCCATGTGATTCTCCCGTGGGGACTGACCACCGCACAGGTACGCTGGTCAGAAAGCAGGGAATGTTGTTCAATGGGAGTCGCTTTAGACCCGGCCAGCCACGCGGCGCGCTTTTCAGCCAGTTGGGCCAGCAGATGCGCGATGTCGGTTGTCGCAGACACGCGATATTTCGCTGCCGTCGGACCCGGGCCGACCTTCACGCCGATATCCGGGCCGGCCAACGTCGCAAAAGCATCTTCATCGGTAACATCATCACCGAGGAACAGGACGGCTGTTGCCCCTACCCGTTGCCGCAACAACTGGAGAGCCTGTCCCTTGTCCGTTTTTATGACTGTCAATTCCATGACCTTTTTGCCATGTCGCACAAAAATTTGCGGGTCGCCCCCCAGTGATTTCAGTAGATTCTCTACCGCTCTGGTCGCCTGCGGCTCCTCCGAATTGCGATAATGAAACGCCACACCGGCTGGTTTTCGTTCAATCACCGCCCCGGGTGTCTGGTCAGCAACGCGTTGCGATTCCGCCTCCACGTGTTTCAGCAATTCCAGACTTTCCGGGGCCAGCGGCGCGACAAATCCTGCTTCAAATTCACTGCCGTGGCTTCCGACCAGGTGAGCACCATTAAGATCCTTGAGATATGTTTCCAAATCGGCCAGTGCCCGACCGGAAATAACCGCAACATGCGTCTGCGGCAACTCCGCCAATTCCTTCAGCGCAATAATGGATTCTCGATGCGGACGGGCGGCCTGGCGGTCATTTACCAACGGTGAAAGTGTCCCATCATAGTCCGTGGCAATCAGCAGCACTGCGGCCTGAGATATCAGGTCGATTTGGCTCTGTATGTCGTCCCCATGTATCACCGGCATCCAAATCCCCCACGATTAGTTTACACCGGCGGCTGCCAAGGAGACATCCGCTTGATCGTAACCCCTCCCGCACGCCCTTAAAAACTCAGACACCCACCAGTACACATTCTGGGTACGAATATTGGATCGTAGTTTTTCCATCGCGGGATGCCTTTGGGCCGGAGTCATCGACACCGCCAGCTTAATGGCCTCCGCTACGCCATCGGTATCATAGGGGTTGATCATTACGGCCCAGCGACCCAGTTGTTCGGCAGCCCCGGCGAATTCACTAAGTACCAGAACCCCGTTGCCGTCAAGCTGGCACGCACAGTATTCCTTGGCGACCAGATTCATCCCGTCTTTCAAGGAGGTAACAATGGCCACATCTGCGGCACGATACCAGGCCAGAAGTTCATTGCGTTCGACATGCCGAAATACATGGTGAATGGGTATCCATCCCGGCGCTGTGAATCTGCCATTGATCTGTCCGACGCTCTGCTCAATATCCGTTTTTAGGGTGTGATACTGCGGCACATTTTCACGGCTTGGCACAACCACCTGGAAGAAAGTTACGTGTTGGTGCAGATCAGGATAGCGCTCCAGCGCACGCTCCAAGGCCCTGAGCCGATACAGGACACCCTTCGTGTAGTCCAGCCGATCCACACTCAGGATGATCTGCCGATCAGCACAATTTTGCCGCAGTTCTTCCGCCTTGCGCGCCACCTCGGGCTTGGCTGCACCATCAGCAAATTCGTCAAAGTCAATTCCGATGGGAAACACACCGGCCAGGGCATTACGCCCCTTCATCTCCAAGGTCGCCTGCCGCGGCGTGCGCTGCTGTTGCACGTCCGGCAGCAAGCGCTGCCCACACTGTAAAAAGTTGTCCAGATCACGCGTGGTTTGCAAACCTACCACATCGTACCGCAACAGGGCTTCGAGGACCTGCCGCCGCCACGGCAACTTGCAAAAAATGTCGGGCGGGGGAAAGGGGATATGCAGAAAAAATGCCAGCTTGTTTCCCAAGCCGCGATCCGCCAGAACTTTGCCCAATCCCATGAGCTGGTAATCATGCACCCAGATCAGATCGTCCGGTTGGGCATGGCTTTCCACAGCCATCGCGAATTTCTGCTCTACTTGCTGCGCATAGTGCCAGAACTCCGGCTCAAAATTGCAGAGCGATTGCAGATCATGAAACAATGGCCAGATAATTTGATTGCAAAACCCCTCGTAGAATTGTATGTACTCTTTTTCTGCCAGCGGCACGGGGGCAATTTGATACCCCTGGCTCCGACTGAAATCAGCCAGCAGCTTTTCTATCTCTTCCGTCTTCAGATCAGAGGTGCCGGGCCAGCCGAGCCACGTTCCACCGGAACGTCGCAGCAGCGAATCCAGGGCGGTTACCAATCCTCCTGAACCGCGATGCACTGTCGACCCACTTTTACTTGGTTCGATCACGATCGGGAGGCGATTGGACACAAAAACAATATTCATAAGTGTATTCTATGAGGCAATAATCAAATATCCATTCGGCATGAAAGTACGCCGTGATTTTCACCCCGTTCCTGCTACGCGCCGGTGCCAAAACGCTTTGCGAAGCGGATGCGCCCTAAATGTATGGGGTGTGGCTTGACAGATTGTCTTGCCCCGGCGGCATCTGGACAATTTGTCAAAGGCCTTGTTCTGTGTCGGACCTTCCTCCAAATCACGGCAGCGGCAGCGCTTCTGGGTCCATGGGGCTAATTTCAGTACGGAATCGCGGCAGGCATTGCGGATAATTTTTCTGAATAAAGACGATAAATTGCTCCCGGATATCGCAACGTAAATTCCAGGCCTTGGAGGAATCGGCGGAAGTGGCCAGCACGCGGATCTGCATGGTCTGTTCCGTGGCCTTGGTCACCTGCAGGTTCCAGAAGCGTTTGTCCCAAAGCGGGTGATTTTCGATAATGCCCTTGAGCGCAGCGCGGGCCGCATCCAGCGGCAGCGAATAATCCACCCAGACCAAAACCGCGCCCGTCAATTGGGATGTCGAATGCGTCCAGTTTTGAAACGGTGTTTCAATGAAATAAGTCAACGGTACGACTAAGCGTCGCTGGTCCCAGATTTTTACCACGACATAGGTAAGCGTTATTTCTTCAATATTTCCCCATTCTCCCTGGACAATGACCACATCATCCAGACGAATGGGTTGCGCCAGGGCAAGTTGAAAACCGGCAAAAAGATTGGCAATCGTTTTCTGCGCTGCAAATCCAACGATAATTCCGATAACGCCCGCCGAAGCCAGAATGCTTGTGCCGAATTGTCGCACCTCCCGAAAGAGCATGAGAATGGAGGCGATCACAAAGACGGCAATGATGAAGTAAAGTGTTTTACTCAGGATATGCACTTGCGTGTATATTTTTCGCGCATGAAGATTGTCCGCAACATGAATGTCATATTTCATCAGGACAAATTGTTCGCCGCTGATGACGATTTGAACCAGAATAATGCCGGTGGCGATGATCAGGAGGATGCCGCTGGTTTTGGCGGCGATGCCGGCGTAGGCCGGCGGCAGGCCCAGAAGAGGTATGCCAAGAATGACGGCTACGATCGGCAGAAGCACATGGAGCGGTTTTCCGATCATCGGCAGGAGCAGATCGGTAAATACGTTCCTGTTTTTACCCGCCCAGCTTGCCAGCCACGCTCGCAATGCGTAGGTGAGTCGGCAGATAATCCAGAAAATCGCGATGAACACAACGATGGCAATAATCTTACTGCCAATCAATTGGAGGGACGCTAATACGGGGGCGGAAAATAATTTTAACAGCACGGACGCGATGGCCAGATAAAGCCCGGCGGTCCAAATGAGAAGAAAAAGAGGGCCGCACGCCGCGCGTACCAGATGGTTGCGCCAGGACGCCGCGTCGCTGCCGGGACGGAGTTGTCGTCGCAGGATATATGCCGCCAGGACGTTGACAAGCAACGTGCACAAAATGATGCCCAGCGCTTCGCCCAAGTCAATCCAGGTAATGGGGCCGAACACGGCTGCATGCACGCCCGAAGTGGAAACATGTTTAATCGCCGCCAGGGGAAATATTACAGACGAAAGCATTGCGTTGAAATGGGGAAAGTAAAACCGATACAGCGCTGATTTTTCCATGTTTGGGTTTCCCTATCAGGATTATGCGGGCCTGCCCTACATTGACATTATAGACCCCGGTTTTTTACGGTGTCCGCGCGCGATCGTCCGTGACGTATTTGCGCAGGGGCCGGTCCGCGATGAGTTGATGTCAATCGTGTGATCTCCCACCCGGCCAGGCGTGGAGCTTAACCCTGTCGCATTGAGCTGATTTTACATCCCAGCCCGACATGCTCGTATCGGCATAATGGGCGTCCGCGTGACGGCGGCGGTAATTACGCCCGAAGTTCAAACTGCCCGCGCAGGCGTATATCCGCGGAAGATGCACCCACCAGT
>JAJZGH010000405.1 GCA_021798635.1 Planctomycetota bacterium
CATCCAATAATTTCGGGCGAATAACCAAAGGCCGTTGGCCGCTGTTATGCAGTTGCATAACCAGAAGATTTTCCGGAGTTGCCACCCATGATTTAAACTGCAAATCGTGACCTGTGTTGGTAGTAAAATTCCCCACAACATCCGCAGGGCCAATATTTTCGCGCGTCAGATAATTCCCGTTACGCAACGCCGGGATAGACAAACTAAGCCGCCCCACCGGCATAATGCGTCCCCGCAACACACTCCAGAAATCCTCCCGCCCGATATACATGGCAATATGATCAGTATTGCGCCCCTGAAACGCCACCCCCACGCTGCCATTACCAAGCAGCGGCCCATCCGGAAAATTATTCGCCGGCGCATGGCCGGGCGCATGCGTACGAACACCGGATATTTGAGAAACAATTTTCCACGCCGCCAGCGACACAGAAGTAGCGACCGCGGCACCCGACGTTGCGGCACACAGTAGCATGCCAAGCAAGGCAGCCAATACATTCGACCGCCCAGCACCAAAGCGTATCCCACCGACCAAGACACTGCGCATAAAACAACTCTCCAATTTCGTCCGGATAGCACGTTCATGTATTAACTGCAAATTCCCCACTTTGCAAGCGGCGTTCGCGCGCAGCCAAGCCGTGCGCAGCACGGCATCAGCGGGGCTAGCCACCGACGACTATTGGCACTGGTTACCGAATCGCCGCGCGCCGCCAAGGCAGATTCATCGCAGCTGTGCCGGTAACGGCTGCGGTAACGGTGCCGTTGTGCAACCGCACGATGATAGGCGTTTGGGCAAACCATTCACGCGTGGCATCCAGCGTTGCGTGCAAAGGAAGCGGGGAGTGGAAGACGCCACGCGTGGAAAGGTCCGGTGACGGTACGCAATTCATAACGACGCCTCCTTGATCCAACGCAGCAAAGCGGAGCGCTGGCGTCGGTGTATTTCCGGGTCGTGCCGAATTTTTCCGGCCCACCCTTGTAAAACCGATTTAATTTCTTCTGACATCCGCCGGTGCCCTGACCTTGCCAACTGCTGGCGAACGCCGATTACATACCGGAGTATCATGTAGCGCCAACGCAAATTTGGTGCCCCCGCTATTGACCTCTTGAGCAGACGCACAATGTTCATTGCTGTTGGCAACGCAATCGGCGTGTTAAGCTTTGCGGCCTGTGCGCTGATGTCGAAAAACCCTTGGAGCGTAAAGCCATATTTTTGGGGCCGCGCCCTGGCGGAAACGTAGATGCGATCAATGCGTTTTTCCCTGGTTTGAGCTATTCCCAGGCATGACCGCAGCCGACGCCGCTGCCTGATTGCCGCAGCAGAAAATTTGAATGGCGTGCTGCCGGAAGAAACGCACAGGTTCAGGCAGGCCATGGTGCCGATTTGGATGTCCTCCTGGGCGGAAAGAAGCAACGCCGCCCAGGCGTAGTGCGCCGCGCGCCGCGGGTGTTTATTCGCGAGAAAATGCAGGGCGCGGGATTGGAGACATTCGGCGACCCGCAGACGGTCAATCAGCAAACCGTAGGCCCAACGCCCCCCATGCGGCAGCGCATAGCGTCCCTCAAGGTTGACCGACCGCATAATCGCATCCCTAAGGGCGACCGGGTTAGCTCCCGTATTCAGCGCGGAGACCAGTTGCCGCACATCCGTCCGGTGCCCCCCGAATACCGCCTGCATCTGGGCGCGAAGCGATCCAAGGTGGCCAGCGATGGCACCGGTGAGCTTGGAAAGCGCGGGCAGGTACGAAGCCTTTCCGCGCGAAATGCCCAGTATCTCCTGAACGCGCGTCGCCAAGGGGAGGTGCGACGTGGCAGCCACAGCGGCCCCTTCGCTCTGCGGTCCCATCACGAGTAACATGGCCACAGCCAAGCCAACCAGGAACACTGGGAAAATTAAGCTTTTCTTGGACGATTTAATCACAGTTGGCTAACTCCTTACCTGTCGCGGGTGGCCTCGTCCGCCGGACACAGCACTGCCAGAGGTATACCCAGGTCGCAGTTATCACGAGGCGGAAACCGCGGCGGACGAATGCCAACCACACTAAACCCCAGCTGCGTGCGAAGCACCTTCCCCGAGGGCACCCAGCGACGGCCATTGTCCGGTCGCTGGGTCCGCGGGCCAAAGAGCGGCGTCCGTCAATCCTCCGGTGGAGCACAGAGCGTGCAGCTTGCCAAACTGTCATGCTCCCTGCAGGTAGGTTGCAATTGTAGGAATGGTTAACCGCCGCGATACCGTAGCCGTCGCTGCACTCGAGATAACCACCGCAATCAAGGCAGGTGCAAAAGCCACCCGATCCGAAGGCCCCCCACCTCTTTGCCGGGACACCGAGAGGTGGCGTCTGATTGAACATGTAGTCGCAATATTGGGCTTCCGGGCCGCCGTACGCGGCCTGCTGGTGCAACAGGTATGCACCAAGGAGCCCGATCAAGGCTGCCGCGACGGAAGTTGCTCCGAGGCCTTGTAGCCTCCTGCGTGTGCTGCAATTTCCGGCCGATGGTTGAAAA
>JAJZGH010000169.1 GCA_021798635.1 Planctomycetota bacterium
CAGAAAGTCGCCAAGCTTATCCAGAAAACTGGGCGTGGTCGTGATGCCTTTTAAGAACCACTTTATGATCTTGTTGTTAGAACTGCGGATGGCCTTGACCAGATTTTTCGCCTCCTGCGTCGTCATCTCGGTTGGGCATATCCCGTGATCCGCAAGATATTTTTCGATTGCAGCCCTCACTGAGTTGTTATATGCGAAGTGTTGCTTGGTGAAGTTCACATGGTAGGGAGCGTCCAATGTCGCTTCCTTGAAGACTCTAACGGCGGCCTGGCTGAAAGGTATCCGAGTGTCGTTGTCCAAGTCATACAGACTCTGCGGGATGATGTGGTGCATCTGTAACCCCCAAGGATCCACCGCGTTCACCGGATTACTCATCACAAACTGATAGGTGTTCGCCCCGTTGATATAGCCCGCGGGGTCTTGGTTGATCCAGCGGCCGAGGGATGGCGAGTAGTTGCGATTTCTTGCGTAGTACAAGCCGGTGACGGGATCCAGCGTCATACCTTGGTAGAGATTGTTTACAGCCAGTGTTTCTCCGGATGGCGTCGCGCTCCAGTCGGCGTTGAGAATCGTGGCGTTTCCGTAGGGGCTGTACACGTAGCGCTGCTCAACGAACCATGCCGGGCCGGGGCCTAGGTTGGGCATGATCACCGCTACCGTATTCCAGTTCGCATCCTGCAAGAAATATTTCCGCCCTTCGAGTACGGTATATCCACCACCCCATGGGTCTTGGAGAATTGCCGCATCGATGTAAGCTGCGCTCCAGACGATTTGCGATGTCACATTGTTGGTGGCGGTGCCATTGGTGCGAATCTCGATCTGCTGCCAGTTGGCGTCGTAATAGAGATAGTTGGTGGTCCCGGCAGCGGTGCCAGGACCGCCAAGCGGATACGATTCGGTTACACGGTACCCCATGGCGTTGTACGTATATTGAGCGACGATCTGGCCAGCGTAGTCCTTGACCGCTACGAGCCTGTTCCAGGCGTCATACACTAAAGTGGCATCGCCCCCTGCTCCCTGGATGGTTAACTCCATGGAAACTGCGTTTCCATTTCCATCGTACGTTGGGGCGGTGCCGCCACTGACGGATGTAGTCTGATTCTGTGCATTGGCGGTTTGGGTCTGTGTGTTGCCATAGATGGTATGCGAATTCCAATTGCCTTGTGAATCCAAAGTCCAGCTTTGGTAGGCCGCGCCACCCAGTGTGCTGCTGCCTAATCTGTTGAGCGGATCGTAGGTAAAGGTTTGCGAGTACGCGGCGTCGAGCAGATTGTTTTCGGATGTCACATTTGCATTTGCATCATAGGAATACGTGAAATTGTCCGTTGATTGGCCGGTCGAGGCATTGACCCAGTTCTGATTCACAACTCGGCCGAACCGGTCCAGGCCGATGTATTGGTCTCCACCGGAGCCGATGCTGCCGGCGGAGCCGAGGTATGTCAGATTAATATTCGTCTGCGGATGATTCCGGGCGACAATCGTTGACAGGCCAAGATAACTGTATTGTTCCAGCACCTGTCCCGCGTCGCCGGAATTAGCACCGTCACTGATGGAATCCAATCGGCCGATGGCGTTATCCAAGGCGCTATTCAGGTTTGTACCTGAATAGTTGTAATCAATTGTTCTGCCGTTGGGATAGACCATGCTTGCCAACCTCGAACCATTCGATGGACTGGTGTAATCATACTGCACATACGGCGTGCTGCCCACATCCACCACTCCGCTGACGGCCTGATACTGGAAGGCCAACTGGCCCAGGCCGTTGTATATGTTTTCGACCTGATTGACAATCTGTGTGCCCGCCGTGTCCGCATAGCTGGTGTACGAAATCGCACCCGTGATGGGCCAAACATTCAAATCGAGATCGCACGACGACATTATCGCGGCGATCCGCGGCTGCCGATCGTTGACATCCATGTCCGCAAAGCGGCTTGATCGTTCGCGGAGATGCGAAGCGCAGGATGCGCCCCCGGCATCAGCGCTCCGGGTGCGCGCAGGGCGGGAATTTCTCACCCACCTGCGAGCATGCGGCACCGAAATTGTATCACATATTGACATAAAACCATATCATCTAGCCGTTGGACAACCGGCAAATCATCCCTTATCGTGAACATTAGCTCCTTCACAATTCGTTGGGGCGCTTCATCCCAACCAAATGTGCTCTACTGCTCGACTTTCTGAATTCAACTGCTCTATTGGGCACCATCACAATTCGTTGGGCCTCTATAGGCCTCTATATCAATCCTCCTCCGGGAGAAAGCCCAAGTCAAGCGAATCTTTGAGCGGCGGCTCGGGTTCATTTACGCCGTCATGAACAATTACCTCAAGTGATGCATCCATCTCAGCTAATCGCTTCACCAGTCCAGCGTCGCAATAGATTACATAACCCTTTCCGCAGTCGTTTATATGGCACCTGATTGACACCTCGCATCTACCGGCTAATTGCTTGAGCCGCTCCGGCATGGGTCTTATTCTGTCGAGGAACCGGACAACATGCGCTGACATCATCAGGCTGCCACGTGAAATAGCGTCCTTCTGCCATGCGTTTCGCTTAAAAGTATGCCCGGGGGTACGGAACGCTCCCTTCGTATGGGTAAATGTCGGCACCACCCCCAGCAGGCGCGTCAACTGGTCGGGGTTCATCGGATAATCCAAAATACAAATACGAAGGATGAATTCCGTATCCCTTTGGGTCTCTACTACAGCCATGGTTAGTCCTCTCGATATTATAAGAAAGCCCGTCACCTCGGCAATGTTCCAACCTGCTGGGGCTCGCCCGTTCCACCCGTACCCAGGACGTAAACATCCCCGCTGTCGGGATCGACATAAATATTGAACCGCGAGGGCGGATTAAAGCCGTTTTGGCCCTTTAGGTCTTCGGCATTACGATACCCAAGTTTTTCGGCAACTTTGTTCGCTTGCGAAGGGTCCACTTTCTTAAGATTACCCTTGTTCGGCCCCTTCGGGCTGCCGGAGGCGGAGCAACTGCCGCCACGCGCACCGGGTTTTGTTTTCGGGGCGGGCTCATTTTTTGCGGCCATCGCGGTACGCAGCGCCATTCGAGCAGCGGTCTGCGCTGCCTTCTGCGCCAGTTCCTGACTGGCGGTCTGCTGCGCAATCTGTTCGGCCGTCAAATCAGCTGCGGTCCCGCCTGCAATCTCGCCTGCCCCGATAATGCCACCTGAGGCGAAATCGGCAAGTGGGTCCTCGGGCCCCAGAAGCAGGAGGTTAACCGCGCCCGCCCCGGCCCAGTAGTACCAGGCAAGCAGACCTGATGGATCCACTGCGTTCACCGGATTACCCATCGCGAACTGATACGTATTGGCCCCGTTGATATAACCCGCAGGATCCTGATTTATCCACCGGCCAAGCGCCGGCGAATAGTTGCGATTTCTTGCGTAGTACAAGCCAGTCACCGAATCCAGCGTCATGCCCTGGGATGCGCAGCGCTCAATAACCAATGAATAATGAGTAATGAATAAATCATCGGAACTTCCGCATTTTTGATCCGTGATCCGTGGTCTTTGAAGAATGCAAACGTCCACAGATTTCCCGGATTCCGCGGATTGAGTGCCGCGACATTTGCTGCTTCGTGTCGTGGTGTTTTTGTGGCGAGGTTTTTCGTCCAGCGCGACCATGTGTCACTCCGACCGCTCTGATTATTGATCAGTATTCCGGGGCCATTTTAACCGATTCTTTCACAGTTAGCCGGGCCTCCACGCTACTTGCGATTGAAAGCGGGCGATGGGACTCGAACCCACAACAGCCAGCTTGGAAGGCTGGCGCTCTGCCATTGAGCTACGCCCGCGATAGGCGTTTGATTATAACAGTAAAAATGGAAAACGCACCAGTGCTTCTCACCTTCTTGTAACCTTCTTTTAACCGGCAGCCCTGCGGCGGTAGTTGGGCGTTGGCGGCCGATGAATCCTGATTTGAGGGCGTGGAAGCGCTCGAGAGTTAACGCGCTGAATTTCCGGAGGTTATAAATCGCCCCTTGAAACTTCTTCAATTTTTAGTGGGCGAATTCGAATACCGCCAGGAATGTGTGTCCGCCCCTTTTGGTGCTGTCGCAAGCATGTGGCGCACCATTTCGGGAATTTCCCGCAAGGGGGCGGTCAGGGCACTTCGCGAAGCGGACATTTTCGGACCGCCGCCCCACCATCCGTGTGGTTGCAGCGGGCCATACTCAAAGGTTCCGCTGACATGCGGATGATGCGTAGTGGCGAGAAATTTCTGGAGCATCTCTACCGCGTTATTGAGATAAAATGTATCCATCGTGCCCACGGTCAGGTGAAGTTTGCCTTTCAGTTGCGGCCCCACCGTACTCCAGTGCGTTTTGAGATAGTGACATAGATCATAGTGATTCCGCCAGTACTGCGCCGTCGTTGCATTCATCCGCCCCGTCAAGGGATTCCATATCGGGGCGGGATAGCCGTTTTTTCCGACGGGTCCGAACACAGCCTGCCAAGCGTCAAACTGCCGTGAGGACCGTCCCTTAGATCCTAAAACGCGTTCCCGCAGCATCTCGCGAGCCATGGTCGTGATGACGGATCCATTGGTGCGCCGTGCGGCGGGTCGGGGCACACGCGAAAACGGCCCGAGCCTCCAGAAGGCATTGCGATCCCGGTAAATATCAACCGCCATAAACGCGTGAAAATCAACCGGATCGGGACACGCCACCCACGCTCCATTAAATTCGCGCGGATAAAATATCTGCGTAGCCAGAGCTTCCCAGCCGCCGGTTGAATACCCATAAAGCGCCCGTGCCCAGCCGCGCCCGATCCCGCGATATTTCTTTTCCACAAAGGGGATCAACTCATGGACAATCGCGTCCCCGTAAGGCCCCACATTCGCGGAATTTACGCCATAACAATCATCATAATACGGGTTGGCGCTTTGAATAATCAGGATCAGCACATGCGGCAATTTCCCGGACTTCCACGCCTCATAGAAGCGATACTCATAGCGCTGCCGCACGGCCGCGGAGGTGATTGAGTTTCCGGGCGGCGCAGTGATGGCCATGGAAATCGGAACCGCAAAATTGCGCTGAAAATGTCCTTCATAAATAATCAGGGGGTAATGCGCCTTGGGGTGCGAGTACCAGCCCGATGGCAGTTGCACCATGCCGCCCAGGTACATCGGCCGGCCCCAGAAGCGGCTTAGTAGCGGGCTTTCGATACGAAAACGCTTGAGATAGCGGGTGCCATGCAAAACCGGCAGAGGCTTAATGACATGCCTTAACACCAGATGAACCGTACCGCCGCGCGCCGGATTCAGATATATCCGCCGGGGTGTACTGTACAGATTGCCCGGCTTGCGGTTCCATTGCTGGCCTTCGCCTTCATCCATGGGTAACTTGAGCACCGCCCCGTCGGCCATGTGAAAGGTGGTGTATACATTGAACAGCGCCTGTATATTGTAATTCCCTGCGGGAAGTTCCCGTATGTTTTTGATCGGATAACCCAGCGAATGATTGTTGATGATTTCCGGCGTTCCGGGCTTCCACTGGTTGCACTGATGCCCAAAAATCTCCGCGGTCCGCACGCTGTCATTGACCGAAAATCGCGGTTGGCCCCCGCGGTTGGCTGAGATAATCACATAAAGCCGCCCCTGCAGCGGGCCAGCCCGCAATGCCAACGGGAATGTCACCGCAACTCGCAGGGGCGTTGCGGCGCGTATGCCGACGCATGTCAAAGCTAATACGAGCGTCAGTGCACCGACAAAAATAGACGGATGAAATCGCGCGATATTCATTTTCATTTTTTCCTGTGATAGGGACCAATCCAGAGGAAACGCGGCTGCCGGGATAAGTGCCGCCATAAATGGATCCATCGGCACCGGCCACCACATCCCAGATCAGAGATTCTATTGGCCATACCCAGCCGAGATTCTCAAACGTCATCTCCCTATTATACTGCCGTGCGGCGATAGTGGGCGGTCTGCCGCGCCCAGTTCAGGGCTAAATAAAATGCGACGTCCAATTCCAAGGCCGTGATCTCCAGCGGATAATCAAACACGGCATGGATAAAAGCCCCCAGCAGCGCCACGCGTACGCAACTGATCAACAAATCATCGGTAGAATAACCGTGCTCTCCGGAGGTGTCGCGATTCATCAGCCGCCCCACCGGTCGGAACGCGCCCAGCACCAGAACTCCCCATACAATGAAACCTGCTACGCCCCATTGAATCAGCGTCTGCAGGTAATCATTGGATACGTAACTCCAACGGCTGATGCGATGGCCCGGATGATAAAACGATACAATCCAATGGCTGTATAACGCTTGAATCATGTGGTGGGACAGGGGAAAGCGAATCTTAAAACTTCCGGGCCCAGAGCCGAAAAGCGGATGCGTTGTCACCATGCCCCAGCCCACCCGCCACGCCAGAAGCCGCGAATTGCCATGCAGGGCAAAATCTCCCTGAAATTTTTCCCAGCGCGGCAAATTATGCCAAACCGCATATACCACGCCCAAGATCAAGAAACATGCCGCCGTTACTATCACCCATTTCCAGCGTGCTAAGGCGGCGCGGAACCGATCATCTCGGCGCACATTCCACACCACCAGAACGGCCAGCAGGGCCAGTTCCCCCACGCAGATCATGGCCGCCCCGCGTGAAATATTGACCATCACCCCGATGATGGTGATCATCGCCGAGGCACCCCAGAACAGGCCTTTGGCCTTACGTCGTGATTGACCAAAATACAGCAGGGCCAAACCAAGCTGCACGGGAATGGCTAAATTTAAATAGGCCCCCGCAACGCCGTGATAGACAAACGAGCCAAACACGCTGTCTTGGGCTCCGGGAACATTGAACATCGGATGCCATATCCCCGCCTTGGCCCCCAGGCCATAGATTGCGATGGACGCGCCGGCGAGGGCCAAAGCCTTGAACAAACCCATGCGCCATTGTGGAAACTGGGCAAAATCACACATCATCAATAACGCCAGCAAGACGGCGGTGATATGCACCATGGCCCCGGCGGCAATCGTTTGATCGGATGCACCGGGCAGCAGCGGCATTAGGGAATGCGCTGCGGAAAAGTGATGCGTAAGTGTGTTGTACGTGCGATGCGCGTTGATCGTCATGAACCAGCCTTGCACCAGCAACAGCACGACACACACCACCAACAATCGCGGCAACTTGGGACGAAACGCGGGAGTCAACATGGCCAACAACCAGCAACCGCACGCCAGCGAGAGAATCACCTCCGCGATGAATAATCCGGCAGGCTTTACGGTTCCCCACGCCCAGGGCGCAACGATCAGCGCCAGGGCCAAAAGCCAGCCTGTCATCTGCCGAAAGAAATACGTCGCCGCTTTCACACCAAAACACTCCATGATTTCATCGGCAGGATACCACGGAAATTCCCCAAGCCAACCGGACTGGTTTATGATACTATCCGATGCGAGCACTAAAAGCCTGTCCGAGTGATGGCCGGGATTGCGATGGGTCTGAAATGTGATGCACACACCTGAAAACAAGGCACAGTCCCCCGCTGGCGACGGTCCGGCAACGGCTTCGCCCATTGCGCGACGCAGCCTCGGCGGCGTGGCATGGATGATTTTTCAGACGCTGGCATCCAAAAGCTTTGGTTTCATCGGGCAGATTATTTTAGCGCGTCTTCTGCTGCCGCACGATTTCGGGCTGGTCGGGCTGGCGTATGCGGCCGCAGCGATTCCTAATATTCTTCGGCAATCCGGCATGCCGCAAATCCTGGTGCAAAAGCGGCGAAGTTTCAAACGTTGGGCTACACCAGCATTCTGGATGGAAATCGCGCTGGGAATGGCCGCCGGCTTGCTGATGCTGCTGGCGGCACCCTACGCAGCGGCGGCCTTTCACGCGCCGCAGTTAATTCCCATTATGGACATCATTGCGCCCGGCGTCGCCATCACCGCGTTATTCGCGGTGCCCACCGCACGGCTCATGCAGGATATGCGATTCCGCGAATTGGCCATGATTGGCCTGGGTTATAACATCATCGCCATGGTACTTAGCATTGTGCTGGCGGCGCTGGGCTGGGGAGTCTACAGTTTTGTCATTCCCCTGCCCGTGGTGGGAGCGCTGCGGGCGATTGCCCTGTGGATGGCGGCTCCTACGCGCATTAAGCTCTATGCACACTTTCGCCGCTGGCCTTACCTGATTGAAAAGTCGGGCCTGCTGATGGGCGCGGTAGTATTTCAAACCGTAAGCCGAATTGCCGAAATGTCGTGTCTGCGGGCCTTTGCTTCCGTGACCATCGTCGGCGATTATTTTTTCGCGTCCAATTTATCCACGCAGATCAGCCAGGTCTTTTCCACCAATGTTGCCGGAGTGCTGTATCCGGCTCTTACGTCCATGGAGAATCAGATCAATCGGCAGACCGCCGCGTTTCTCCGGGCTGCCAACCTTGTGGCATTGGCGGGCATGCCGCTGTGCGTGCTGGAATCACTTCTGGCGCGGCCACTGCTGACATTGGTTTACGGCAACAAATGGCACGCGGCAATTCTGCCGCTGGAAGTGCTGTCGTTAGGTGCAGCGTTTATGCTACTGGTGGAGCCATCGTTGAATTTCATTTTGGCGCAAGGCCGCTTCAGATTCCAACTCGCCTGGGCCACAGGCAGTGCCCTGGTGTATCTACCGCTGGCGTTGTTTGCCGCGTGGGCCGGGGGTGCCGTGATTCTCGCCCTTGCGGTGAGTATTTTCTGGGCCGTTGCCGCCCCCCTGCTGGTGCGACAAGCCATTGGGCCGGGCGGCGGAACTTGGGGCGATGTGGCGGCATTATTTCTGCGTCCGGCGGCCATGGCGATGGCCGCGGCCGCACCGTGGATCGGTGTAAGGCTTCTGGCGGCCCCCATTACGCTTCCCGTATGGGAGAATATCGTATGCGGGACCGTTTCGTTCTTACTGATTTACACAGCTTTATCTATATGGTTTTGCAGCGCCGAGCTTCTGGCGCTTTGGCACACCGTGCGGCAACGGGCCGCCGGCGTGTGACGCACATACCGCGCACACGTAAATAGCTCAATGCGGCAGCGTTTAAGCACAGCAGCGATCCAGCAAAACCTTTTGCTATGGTGCGGGCAACCGCTTATACTCATCCCAGTACAAGCGATTTCGGACGAAGCGGGCGGGATCTGCCACCTCAAGCGAGGCGAATTTCGCGCACGAGAACGAGGGGCAAATTAGATCTCGCCTCGCCGAAAAATTCTTCCGATAGGCGCAGGCACGTGGATCATTCAATCATTCGTACCCCCTTCCGATGGAGGTTGAAAAATTGGCAGACTCTTTCTCAACTAGCCGCATCACGGTGTACAACGGGCACGCGCGACAAACGGATACCCCTTTGGGATATTTCCGTAACAGCCGGTCGCTTTTGGTGCTGGCCTTAGCTTGTTCTCTTATCGCCACATTGTGGGCGATGCCCGCTATGGGAATCGCCCCGGGCGCAACCCTGGAAAAACCCATCAATTCCGTCGATAGGCGCGACTACATGGCGGCCCTTTCCTCGCTGCGCGGTCACCATTACAGTGAGGCGGCAAAGCTCTTCCGGAAAGCGGCTGGGGCCGGAAATGCCAAGGCAATGTGGCACCTCGGTGCACTCTACCGGCGCGGCTGGGGCGTACCGCTAAGCTATCGAAAAATGAGGGCGTGGTGGCAAAAATCATCGGCGGCCGGCGATGCCACGGCAAGGGGCACCGTTTATGCGATGGGATGGGGTGTGCCGCGGGATTACAAGAAGGCAATGGTGTACTTTCGGCAGGCGGGTGACGCGGGAAGTGCTAACGCGATGTGCGCCGTCGGTTTGTTTTACCAGCGCGGTTGGGGCGTTGCCCTCAACTATCACGTGGCGATGTCCTGGTATCGAAAAGCGGCGAGGGGAGGCAGCCTCAACGGGCTGAATTGCATTGGCCATCTTTATCAAAAAGGACTGGGCGTGGCGCGGAATTACCACGATGCGATAATGTGGTACCGCCGGGCGGCGGCAGCGGGAAGTGGGATTGGAATGTATACGATCGGCGTGTACTATCAGCGTGGTTGGGGTGTCCCAAAGGACTACGACAAGGCAATGAAGTGGTGCCGGAAGGCTAGCGCCGTAGGCAGTCCTGAAGCTCCAGTCCTTGTAGGGTATCTTCACATGCAGGGACTGGGGGTTGCGAAGAGCCGCCGTAAGGCGACGACGTGGTATCGAATGGCTCGGCAGCGATGCAGGCGTGCGGCTGCAGCGGGCGACGCCAACGCAATGTGCGTCATGGGAAACCTTTATCTGCGTGGCTGGGGCGCAAAAACGAGCTACCAGAAGGCGATGAAGTGGTATCGAATGGCGGCCTCGGCTGGCAGCGGCGACGCGATGTATGCCATCTCGTTACTTTACCACTCCGGATGGGGTGTCCCGAAGAGCCGCAAAAAAACGATGGCCTGGACGCGAAAGGCTGCATACGCGGGAAGTGTTAAAGGAATGTACGTCGTTGGCTCCGCATACCAAAGGGGATGGGGCATACCGCGAAGCTATGCGAAGGCGATGAAGTGGTATAGGAAGGCTGCGGCAGCCGGGAGCCCATCCGCGATGTACGCGATTGGATTGCTCTATCAGAACGGATGGGGCGTTGCCAAGAAATATCAGATGGCTGCAGCATGGTGGAAAAGAGGCGCGGCGGCCGGAGACAGTGAGGCGATGTACGGGCTTGGGTACCTTTACGATGAGGGCGAGGGCGTTCACCGGAGCAGACGATTAGCCTTTATTTGGTGGCATAAAGCAGCGGCGGAAGGAAATGCGGACGCAAAAGTCGCACTGGCCGAACGTTACGAAGCTACTCACGGATTCTGGTCCTCACTCTGGCGGCTTCTGCCTTAGGCCTGGGTTCATCAACGGAATTTGCGGTTTGACCCCAGGCGGGCCTGTCGGATAAACTAATGGACTTGTCGCGGTCGATTGCCTACGCCGAAGAGTACGGGCGAATCACAGGTGGCAAAGCCCTTTTTGGGGGATGGTGTAACGGTAGCACAGCAGATTTTGGTTCTGCTTGTTCTGGTTCGAATCCAGATCCCCCAGTTTTGGCCGAAGGCCAAAACAGAGC
>JAJZGH010000170.1 GCA_021798635.1 Planctomycetota bacterium
CGAGGGCGACTCGACCACTTCCCCCATTACATCCTGGATTCCAGCGCCACCAAATGGATCATTCGCGGCATCGCCCAGCAGCCCCTTGAGCCGGTGCGGGAATTCTTTATCCGTAATCAGGATCGGATTCTCTTTGGCAGTGATCTGGTGGTTGGCGAAAAATATGACTTTGATCATTATGCCAGTCGTTACTGGGTGCATCAGCAGCAATGGGAAACCTCTTACTCCGGTGAATCCCCCATTGACGACCCGGATGCCGAAAATGGTATACCCCGACTGCACGGCCTGAATTTGCCCGCTGAGGTGCTGGAAAAGCTGTATCGCTCCAACGCCGAAAAATGGCTCTTCGGGAAAGTCCTGGGGCAATCTTCAGTGAGCTAATGCCCTTTATCGCATCGGGGTGCCGGGCGTTTCAAGGGACTGAAAATTATTATTTGTGTTTTTGCTTGACATGAAGATGAGTGGTGGCATATAATCTGATCCATGTAAGCGGTTTCATTATTGCCGCGAAAGGGTGGAAGCCTTGGGGAATCTTTTCTGGAAATCTTTCAGAATAGTCCAAGGCGTTCCGTAAAAGGTCAATTTGGTTAAGTAGGAGCTTGTCCGCCGCAGGAATCTTGGTGCGCGTTGTGAAAGGCAGATCAGAACAGCGCATGTTTTTATACCCCGCAATGTAAGCGGTTGCATCATCGGGTATAGATATTGATATGGATTTTTCAAGGCTGTGAGGCTTTTCTTTTCCGGTGCGTCATTTTTTTGGGAGGTCACTGATGAAGACAAACATTATTTTATCCTGTGCTTCCGCGCGGGACCAGCGCTATGCGCCGGACAGCGGACGGATTATACCGTTGCGGACTATCATCCCGGGCCGTCGGATCCATGCAAATCGGACCGCCTTCACATTGGTAGAATTACTGGTTGTCATATCAATTATTGCGCTATTAATTTCGCTGCTCCTGCCCGCTTTAGCCGAGGCCAGAGCACTGGCGGAATCCACGGTATGTCTTTCGAACCAGCAGCAATTGGCCCTGTCCAATCTTGAATTCAGCCAGATCCATCAAGGTTTTATCCTGAAAGACTGGTTCAACGGGATATGGCCCAATGGCGTTGAAGACGGGCCATTCTACGGATCAGCTCAGGTTTGGGACGGAAAATCCACGAGCACGGTCACCAATTGGTCATGGGATCAGTACTTGTGCCGTAAATATCTCGATGGGAACCTGGGAATTTTCCGTGATCCGGCGGACAGCACCAATAACACGCGATGGAATAGTGCCACGGCGGAAATTCCCGGTTTTGTTCCGGCGTCTTACCGAATGGACTTCAGTAATCAGCCGGGTGATCCCGGAAACCCCGGAGAACCCTACCAATTCGCGACGGCTTACAATGTTCGTCAGGTGTCCAATCCGCAGGAATCCATTCTGATATGTGATGGCGACTATTACGGTCCCTATTGGCAGTACGAAGGCGGGATTGACATCGTCAATGGTCCCGATACTCAGTGGGGAGCATCGCCGACCTATCCGACTGTTGTCGGCAATATTGAAACCGTCGGGGGCAACGTGGCGGCGATCCGGCACATGGGAAAAGCGAACTATGCCTTTCTCGACGGCCACGCGGAAACACTGGCGTACGCGCAGACCTGGCAGCCGATTGGCTCTCCTCTGAGCGTCGGCGGGTACAAGGTCTACGAGGCTCCGACCATGTGGCGACAAATTTTCAGCCCCGGATATTTCCCGAATTATCCGGGTACGCCGTAACGCCATCATGGCGAAGGGGGCAGCCCCAGCCACGCACAGAGGCGGAAAAAGTTTAAGGTGTTTTAGTAAGGCGGAGTAGTTAGAGATCACATGCAGTTGTGGAAGCTTCCGGTCGAAACATGGGATTTCAGAAGTCCACACATAGGATAGGCTTTTGAACCGGATTGGCTTAATGGAAATGTTTGACGGTTAGCTCCGGAGGGATGTTACCTTTGAGAAGTTGGCCGGGGGTTTGTTCATGGGAGGTCTTTATGACCACGCATTTCAAGTTTCTCACAGTGTTGGCCGCCGGATCGCTTTTCGCAGCCGGTGCAGCTGGTGCGGCTCCGTTTCTGACCGAGTCGTTCAACTACGGCAATTTAACGCCATCGGGCGGGGGTTACCAGGACATGTCAGGCCAGAACGGCGGCACGGGTTTCCAAGGCGGATGGGTAACCAGCTATGTCAACACAGCCGGGCCTAACTCCACCTACACCAATACCGGCTTGACCTTCGGAAACGAGGGTGTGGGCGGTGCCGCCTATTCCGGTATGCCCGATCTGGGCAACGGCAACGGAGAATGGTCTCTGTTCAGCCGACAACTCAATGTCACCGCCACCGGCACCGTTTACGGCAGTTATATTTTTAATGCCACCAGCGCTCCCTATAGCGGCGTCGCGGATATGGTGATCGGAAACGAGGATTCCACCGACGGCGGACCGATTGCGCTAGGTGCGCAGGAATACGGAAGCGGCACATCCGGGGTCGCGAATGCCTGGAAGGCCGGCAGCAGAATTTCCGGGCATACGGCAACGGTCACCGGACCTACGCTAACCAACAACACAACTTACAAATATCTTTTCCAACTTGGTAATGTTGGCGGAACATCCGGGCCTGAGACTATTAATTCATGGATACTCACTGCGGCGCAGTACAACACATTTGCAACGGCCGGCCAGCTTAACGAAGCGGCCCTGAACGCCGCGACGACGGGCACGGCAGCAGGCGACGTAACTGAGATACTTTCAAATTCCTACACGCCCAGCACGTATGGCAGCATCACACCGACTTCCTGGCTGACTTTTTACGTGTTCAATGCCAGTAAGGTTGCCGCCAGCAAGGTGATGTTTGATGAAGTGGCGATGTCCCAGGTAAGTCTCGCGGATGCAACGACCGCTGCAGCAGCGGTTCCCGAACCCGCACCGGTTGCCGTCATGGGATTGGGGCTGCTGGCGGTTGGGTTGCTGCTGCGGCGACGTTCCAGCCATCGCTCTGTCGCATAAGCCGGGAATTCCGGATCCTACCAGAGATCGGCTCGCCGAAGGGCTTTAATCAGGACTGACTTTGGCGACTCAACGGGTTGGGATGAAGGCTTACCGCCTTCGTCCCAACCTTTTAATCATGGGAATTGTTTATTAAACCGGGAGGGTAATCCCTGGGAATTATTGGCCGGGGATTTAATAAACGTATTATCGCTGCTTAATGCGGGAAAGCGGCTAAAATAATGTTGGTCCAGTTGGTACGATGAATACGTAAAAATAGGTGCGCCGCACCGAAGCGATGAGCGAACAGGAATTTGTAATGAATCCACGGAATCCGAAAAAAAACAGTGCCCTCCCTGAGAAACGCGATAATAGCCGGCGTCCCACAATTTACGACGTCAGCAGACGTTCCGGATTTTCAACGGCAACCGTTTCAAGAGTCTTCGCAAACTACCAGGGGGTTTCTCAATCCACGCGTGATCGCGTGCTGGAAGTCAGTCGCGATCTGGGCTTTTCCCCCAGTCACATCGGTCGCTGCCTGGCGCAGGGAAGCACCGGGAATGTAGCCGTGATGTTTCCCGATATGGCCAGCGGCTTTTATGCTGAAGTACTGGCCGGGATTGATGAAGTTCTGGCGGAACACGGCTTTAATACATTGACCGCATTTTACGGACGCGGACGGGATGCTAAATCAGTGTTCACGCGATTAAATACAGGCTTTCTGGCCGACGCTCTGATCATAGCCAGCTCCTATGACATTGGTGACGTATCCCAATGGTCTGGAACGTGTGATACGCCCATGGTCCTCCTGGATCGTCCGCTGGCAAAAGCCGGAATAAGCACTGTGTGCATTGATAACGCCTCCGGGGTTGCGGCCATGGTCCGGCATCTGCACACGAACGGCCATCGTCACATCGCGGTCATTTCCGGTCCCGAAGGTACGTGGGATGCTGAACAGAGAATGGCCGGCTTCCGTGCAACGATGCGGGAAATCAAGCTCGATGTTAATCCCCTGCTGATCTGGGCCGGCAACTTCACATTTGAAAGCGGCCGCCATGCGATGCGGACGGCCCTGGCGGGGCGGCTATTGATGGACGCGGTTTTTTGTTTTAATGACGAGATGGCGTTAGGGGCGATTGCCGCCATCAATGAAGCGGGCTTGAAAGTTCCTGACGATATTGCAGTCGCGGGGTTTGACGGAATCTCCGCTGCTGAGGGTGTACAACTCACGACTGTCGCCTGTCCGATGCGTGCGGTAGGGCGCAGTGCCGGAACTATGGCGGTTTCGCTGATAAAACGCACCGAGAATCCGTCGAACCAGATCATTCCGGTGCGCCTGGTTATTCGCCGTTCATCAGGAAAGAGAACGGCCCATTGGACGAAGGCGATGTAGAGAACCCTGTCGGCTACGAAAGCATGGGCCTTGAATGTTTGAAAGCAAAACGAAAGCCAGGTACTTGTTGCGGGCGTGGCCGGCGATTTTTGCCGGTTTGATATGTTTCTTAGCGGGTTGCAAGGCCCAAAGCCCTTCTGTGGCCGGTGCCGATCAGGCGGTTCAATCGCAAACGCGTTCCGTCCGCCGCCCAAGTCAACAGGTTTCGCGTAATCGGAATCAGTTTCTGGCCGGTATTGAACACCGGAGTTTCGCCTATTTCTGGGATGAGATGGATCAACATAACGGCCTGATTCCCGACCGCGCGCGGGCGGCGGGGGGTGGTGCCCGCATTGCGAGCATTGCTGCGGAGGGTTTCGGCTTAACGGCTCTCTGTATCGCCGACGAGCATCATTGGGAACCACACGCGGAGATTTATGCACGGGTACTTCGAGCACTGGATTTTTTCCGTTACCACGCGCAATGCATGCATGGCTTTTATTACCATTTTCTGGCATTAAACAGCGGTCGTCGGCAATGGAAGTGTGAGGTTTCATCTATTGACACAGCTCTGCTGATGGCGGGGGTCCTGACGGTCCGCGAGCATTTTTCCGGGACCGCGGCCTCCCGGATCGCCGCCTATCTCTATCGCCGTGTGGACTGGCCCTGGATGCTTAACGGAAAAAAAACACTTTCAATGGGTTGGAAACCCGGCAGCGGATTTTTGCCGTACCGATGGAAACAATTTAACGAGGGACCGCTGATCTACCTGCTGGGTATCGGGTCGCCAAGCCATCCGCTGCCGGCGGCAAGCTGGGCGGCCTGGCAACGCGGCCCGCTATGTACGTATGGGGGTTACACATTCATGTGCTGTCCGCCGTTGTTTACGCACCAATATATGCAGGCATGGTTTAACCTGCGCGGACTTCGCGATCATTTTGCCGATTATTTCAGAGATTCGCGCTATGCAACGCTGGCTAATCGTGAGCTGTGTATAAGCCTGGGCAAACGCTTTTCCGATTACGGACCCGATGCCTGGGGAATCACCGCCTCGGACTCGGCCTCGGGCTACCGGGCATGGGGAGGTCCGCCCGCAACGCCCGGTATCAACGGAACGTTGGTTCCATGTGCCGCCGGAGGCAGTATCCCCTTTGCGCCACGGCAATGTGTTGCGGATTTAAGACGCCTCAAGAAGAAATACTCGTCTATGCATATCTACGGCCGGTACGGGTTTGTGGATGCTTTCAATCCGCTTACCGGCTGGGTGGATAAGGACGTTCTGGGAATTGATCAGGGGATTACCTTGATCATGGCGGAAAATTATCGTACGGGGTTTGTCTGGAAAACCTTTATGGCTGATCCGGTAGCGCAACGGGCGTTGCGCCGCGCCGGATTTCGCAAAATGACGGCGACCGACAAGCTCCCGAAAAACACGTCTGTTTTCAGACGCTAAGGCCACTGGAACACCAGCCGATTATAGCGACGTGTGAAGGCCCGAATGTCCGCATGGAAATCCGTAGAGAACGGTAAACGCCCTGGAGTTTTTATGAACAACTGTATCTCGTCACGTACCCTCCACCTTATGGATCGCATCTGTAAAGGGTTTTCCCGCTACGGAAAATATGCAGGTCCCCGGCGGCTTGCAAAAAGAGTTGACTGCAAGAAACATGTCAACGTCACAGCGGGAGTATGGCGGCCCGGTATTTTGGTTATGGTCGTGTGGGCCTTCGGGGCCGCAACGCCGTTGCATGCCGGGGCCGTCGCGCCGGCACTATCTCCTGTGGCAGGCAGCGGAAGAGCCTGGATGAATCCCCGTCTGTCCGTAGACCAGCGCGTATCGGATTTGCTGTCGCGCATGAGTCTGCAGGAAAAGATCGGCCAGTTACTGCAGATTGACTGGAATAAGAAATTGGCCGTGATCGCCCCGGCGATCAAGGCGGGTCAGGTTAGCTCGCTTCTGGGGTTCAATCCGCCGCACGGCAAATTATCGGGTAACAATTATTGGGCTTATCGGATTTCACAATATAACGCCGCGCAGAAACTGGCGGTTGAAGATACTCGTTTGGGTATTCCACTTCTGTTTGGCAGCAACGTGTTGCATGGATTCCGGACATCTTTTCCCATTCCATTGGCGCTGTCGTGCTCCTGGGATGCGCAACTGGTTAAGCTTTGTGCGCGGGTGTCGGCGTGTGAAGCTTCGGCGGCGGGTGTGGACTGGACCTTTGCGCCCATGATTAATATTTCGCATGATCCACGCTGGGGGCGGGTGGCGGAAAGTTTCGGCGAAGATCCTTATCTGAATTCCATTTTGACAGCGGCAGCGGTACGAGGTTACCAGGGTAAAAATCCAGCCGCGCCGGGGCATCTGATTGCCTGCCTCAAACATTATGTTGGATATGGCGCTGTGGAAGGAGGGCGGGATTACAATGCGGCGGAAATTACCCGATTTACGCTCTGGAATTATTATTTGCCCGCGTACCACGCGGGCATCCAGGCGGGAGCCTTAACGGTGATGAGCTCCTTTAATTCAATCGGTGGCACACCCTGCACCGCCGACCGTTACACCCTGCACGATATTTTGAGACGCGATTGGGGTTTCCACGGTTTTGTTGTCAGTGATTGGCAGTCGGTGAAACAGCTCATTGACTGGGGCTATGCCTATGATAATGCGGACGCCGCGCGCCGGGCATTGTATGCCGGTGTGGATATGGAAATGGCCAGCGACACGTACAATACGCTGGCCCGACAGGTGGCTGAAGGAAAGGTTTCATTGGCCACTGTCAATGCCGCTGTGCGACGGGTGCTGCGCGTGAAGTTTGAAAGTGGTTTATTTGAGCATCCCTACGCCAGCACAACACGATGGCATCATGCTTTTCTGAAACCCGCTTATAAAAAATGCGCGTTGCAGGCGGCCGAGCGGTCGTGCGTGTTGCTTAAAAACACGGGCGATATTTTGCCGCTGGTCAAAATTCCACCTCGTATCGCGATTCTTGGCCCGCTGGCTGACAGCCGATCGGAATTTCTTGGCTGTTGGCACAGTCAGGGCATCGCGAAAGGTATGCAGTCCTTGCCGCAATGTCTGCGCCAGGCTCTGCCGGCCAATGTTATTATCTCGGTGGTGCGTACGGGTATGAGTCATACGCATTATTTTCACCGCGCCGTTGCCGCGGCGAAGCAATCCGATCTTATCATCATGATGGTCGGTGAGAAATCTTCAATGAGCGGGGAGAACACCAGTCGGGTTCGCATTGGATTGCCGGGGCAGCAGCAGCGTCTGTTCGATGAGGTGGCGGCTACCGGAAAACCCATTATTACGCTGCTGTTTAACGGTCGGCCCTTAGCAATTCCCAATGTGATCAAGAAATCCCAAGCCGTTCTGGAATGCTGGCAATTGGGCACCGAAACGGCCCCGGCGATATCGAATATATTGCTGGGAAAATATAATCCTTCCGGCAAACTCACCATGGATTTTCCAAGGTCGATCGGGCAGATACCCGTCTATTACGATCACCTGAATACCGGGCGGCCAAAACTCGGTAAGTTTATTGACGGATCGCGCCAACCGGAGTTCTGCTTTGGCTATGGGCTGTCGTACACCCGCTTCACTTTAGGTGCGGTACGATTAACTGCCCCAAGGCTGCGAATCGGTGGAACTATCCGTGCCCATGCGGTGGTCGCAAATTCAGGAAGCCGTGCCGGCACCGAGATCGTGCAACTTTATATCAGAGGTCTGTATTTCAAGGATGGCGGCCGCCCCGTGCGGCAGTTGGTGGCCTTTCAACGAATCCATCTTCTCCCGGGTCAGCGAAAGACACTTACATTCACGTTGGGGGATCGTCAGTTGGGGTATTACAGTTCCGCCGGGAAATGGCTTGTTGATCCCAGCCATTTTGATGTTTGGATTTCATCGGATTCTCAGTCGGGTAAGCCGGCGTCATTTGATCTTGTGGTCAGTGAACGTCGCACCGCGCGGAGGGAATAACTCATTATTGCGTCGGATAATGTCGGTCAAATTCGAGCCTGAACGGCGGTCGTTGTGCGCGCATTTCTGCAAGCGTCCCAAAAAAAATATCGTCTTAATATTTTTCGCAACCCAGCCGATAGGACATGGTTGCTGCTGCGCGCTGGGCCTGCGTTATAGGCCGGGCGTGCGCTGCTTGCGAGGTTGTAGGATGCGAAAGAATAATCAACGCGCCGGCGATTCAGACTGCGGAATCTTGCCAACCGTCAGAGCGTGGAATGCGCCTGGAGGTCAAAGCGTCCGCGGATTTTCCCTCATAGAAATGCTGGTCGTGCTGCTGATTATCGTGATTCTAATTTCCATCTTGCTGCCGGCAATTTCGCGGGCGCGGGAGCTGGCACGCACTGCCGCCTGTGAGGCGAGTCTGCGCAGTTTAGGTCAGGTGACGTTGGAATATATTAATCAATCGCAGGGGGTCTTGCCCTATGGAACCTACGGCAACCCCAAATTTGTGGTGAGTTCCTATAATTCATACTTCGGAGAGTGGGCTAATCTGGATTTTTATCTTTTGGTCGGCCCGCCGGTGCTGATGACCAACAACGGCGTCGTAGGCGAAAATATTCCACCGGATTTAGCGGATAAATGGGCGTCCATCTTCTGGTGCCCGGACCGCGTGGAACCGATGGTCGCCCAATGGGGTCTTAATTACGCGGCGAATCCTAATGTGTTTCTGGTTCCCATTACCAACCCCATTACCGGCGATGCCCTGAATCAGAGTCTCAATTACAGCGCCATCGCTGATCCGGCGCAGGTTATTGAAATCGGCGATACCAATCAGAGTTTCCCCGGCGGCAATTGCGCCTCATTTCTATTTTCCTGGACGCCCAGTCAATTATCCTGGCAGTATGGCAGTTATACGTCTGCAACCACCATCCCCGTGAATCCGGGAAATACCGACGCCACAACCTCGATTATCAATCATCAGGGCCTGCGCTATCGTCATAATTCATATTCGCCTACCACCGGCGACGCCAACGCCACATTTTGTGATGGCCACGTGGAGTCCATTCCGCAAAATGGATTGCATGTGTCTAATGTGCTTCCTGGAAATTAATTAATCATAGATGCTTGTCTTCGGCTAACGTGCGTTCCGACGTACACTTAACCGGCTTCTGAAGAGTAGAGCTTTTGCGCCCTGAAATACAGTCTGTGATGACGGCTGAATTCCCAAAAACCCATGCCGATTTCGGCTACTGGAGTTTTGCGGGTTTCATCTGCCCCAAAAAGTCTACTTCACGCTACAATAAGGAGCTTAGATAGCGGTTGCAGGATGCAGTGAATGAAACCCAATGAAACGCCCCAAAAAATTCTGAAAGTGCCCCGTCTGGCGGGATGGGGCGCGGTATTAACAGTGCTGGCGGCCATGATCCTGGCCCTCTGTTTTGAGATGCACGGCGATGTGCGCGGCCGCACCGCCCGATATCCTAACCTGCCGCAGGCGAACGTGATGCTGGGACATACAACCGTCAAACTCTGGGTGGCGGCGTCCGCGCGTACGCGGGATCGCGGCTTGATGTTTATTCACAAAATGCCCAACAACTGCGGTATGTTGTTTGTATTTCGCCGCATCAGGCCGCAAACTTTCTGGATGAAACATACCTTGATTCCGCTTGATGTGATTTTTCTTAATCAACATGGCGTCATTGTGCGGCACTACTTCATGCCGCCCGATAATGGAAAAAAGCGATATCCCAGCGGCCAGCCGATCCATTACGCGATCGAACTCAACGCCGGTGAATTTCAACGCCTGCACTTGCGCGACTCCATGCACATAAGCATTCCAAAACGATATTCAACTCCATCCCGGAAAGCGACCGGTGCGTCATGATCTGGAGGCCTCTGTGAATACAAGATCCGCCTCCGGGCGACCGCGCAAAGGCTCGGGATTTTTAAGCCGACGCTACCGTCCTAAATCAAGTACGAGCTGGATATTAGCCGTCCTGATTCTGATCGCCCTGATTATTGCTGCCATCCTGGCGTTGATCCTTCTTCCCCCGTACTGGTATCGTCCAATTCGTACCATGAGTGATGCGGTTTATAACCAGTCTGATCACGCTCAGGCCTCCCTGATGGCCTTAAGGAATAAACTGCGAAAGCCCCATGTCGGAACGATTACCTGGACCATTACCCAACGCGAAGTGAATAGCTTGCTGGCGGTTGCGTATCGCGTGGAGAAAAAGAAGAAAACACCGCCGCGTAAGCTCCCTGGATTAACCGACCCGTTCGTCCGGTTCACTGACAATCAAATTACTTTTGCCGTACGTGATAACCGAATGCCGGGCCGGCCCGTAGCCAGTGCAGGCGTCAATGTGGCCTTACTGCCTGATCTTGGCTCTGGACCGCAGGCGCGTATTACCATCAATGCTTTGCATGTCGGTGATCTGCCGTTGCCGCCTTCGCTGCTGATCAACCGTTTGAAAACATTGCTGCCGCGTTTGGCACCTGTGGTGGAAAAAATTATTGATGTGTATGCCGGTCCGCGTTATGCCCGCGTTGCCACGCCGCAAATTGTTCATTCGGTTGCCGCCATATTTTCGGGCAGGCCATTCCCCACGGAATTGCGACTCAACCATCGCAAACTGGTGATCGACAAGCTGATCATTCACGGCCCGTCGGTGGATGCGGCCGGCCATGCGCAGCC
>JAJZGH010000171.1 GCA_021798635.1 Planctomycetota bacterium
CGCACGAAGGAAGTTATTGAGCAGAACCGCGGCGTTACCATTGGCTGATTCCCGGGTGCTGATTTTAGCGGGTCGGTTTAAACCGATAGCCGCAGCAGGAGATATTTAAGATGATGATTCATGAAATTACCGCTTTGGCCGGCGCTCATAAGAAACGCAAGCGCATTGGCCGCGGCGAAAGCAGCGGCCATGGCAAAACCTCCGGTCGCGGCACCAAGGGCAGCGGTGCCCGTGCGGGCGGTGGGCCGGCGTTCGGATCTGAAGGCGGAAATTTGCCGCTGTTTCGGCGGATTCCCAAACGCGGCTTTAACAACAATTATTTCGCGCAGAAATTCAGCGTGGTCAATGTCCATGATTTGAACCGCTTCTTCCAGGACGGCCAGACGGTTGATTCCGCGGCGCTGATTTCCGCGCGGCTCATTCGTGATGAAAAATTACCTGTGAAGATCCTCGGTGACGGCCAATTGTCACGCAAGCTGCATGTGGTAGCCGGGAAATTCAGTAAGCAGGCGGAAAAGAAAATCACCGACGCCGGCGGCAGCACCAAAACTCTGGAACTTGACCGCAACAAGGACAAGGTAAATCCGAAAACCGGTCGCTTCCGTCCGCGCCACGCCGAATCGGAAAAGAAAGCCTGATCCGGCCAAGAGCGATTGTTTAATTAGACCGCCGGAGTATCTGATGATTTGGTGTACGGCGGGTCCACTTGCTAGAATACCGGGTCTGGCGACTCGTGTCGGCAGGTGGACGTTTTTAAGGTTTTCATGCCGGTGAGGGCATTTTTTGCAGCGAGGTCGTTTTGTTTCGGACCATTCTGAACATCTTCAAAATACCCGAGCTGCGAACCAAGCTCCTGTTTACCATCGGGTTGTTGTGCGTGTATCGCATTGGATTTTATATTCCGCTGCCCGGCGTTAATACGCACGCCTTGAGTTCATTTGTCAGCAGTTCCAGCTCTTCTCCGCTGGGGCAGATCAGCAGTTACCTGAGCTTATTCTCCGGCGGCAATTTAGGATTAAGCACCATCTTCGGTTTGGGCATCATGCCCTATATCAGTGCCGCGATTATCTTTCAGTTGCTCGGAACGGTCATTCCCTCTCTGGAAAAACTTCAGAAGGAAGGCGAGCCGGGCATGCGGAAAATTAATGAATGGACGCGCTATGCCACGGTCGTGCTGTGTCTGATTCAGTCTTTTGTCTGGATGGGATATCTGACGCACTCCTCGGCCGGAAGCCCCCACGGATTCTTGTACGCCGACACATTTTATCACCATTACACCCTGTTCTGGATTTCCGGCCTGGTCGCCCTGACCGCCGGCAGTGTATTTTTAATGTGGCTGGGCGAACAGATTGACGCGTACGGTATTGGTAATGGCGTCTCGCTGATTATTATGGCCGGTATTGTCGCCCGTATGCCGGCGGCCATTCAAGATGTGTGGGATCAATCCTCTTTCCGAGTTTCCTCGGCGGGTTCGCATCCTTATGGCATTGGTACGGTCCTGTTCTTAATCGCGGCGTTTGTGGGTGTTTCCGCAGCCGCTATTACTCTGGAAATGGGGCAACGCCGCATCGGTATTCAACAGGCCAAACAAATGCGTGGCCGCCGAATGTACGGCGGCATGAGCAATCAATACCTGCCCCTGCGGGTGAATCATGGTGGCGTCATGCCCATCATTTTCGCCAGTTCGCTGATTTTAATTCCCAACGTCCTGCTGGGCTGGCTGGCACCGCGGTTTGGACAATTCTATGCCTTTCAGGTCTTTCAAGAGGCGCTTGAACCCGGCCACTATATTTACATTGTGCTGTATGTCATCATGATTTTCTTCTTTTCATATTTCTGGAATACGGTGCAATTCCAGCCCAAAGAAATGGCTGATCAATTGCGCGATTACGGCAGCTTTATCCGCAATCTGCGTCCCGGCCCGCGCACGGCTGAATATCTCGAACAGGTGATGACCCGTATTACCTATTGCGGCGCCGCTTTTCTGGCCGTAATCGCCCTGATGCCAACCATTGTCGCTCGGTACATGGGTGTGAGCTTTATGATCACGCAGTTTCTGGGGGGAACCGGGCTGTTGATTGTCGTCAGTGTTCTGCTGGATTTTATTTACCGCGTAGAAGCCAATTTAGTCATGCGCAACTACGGTGGACTGCTGGAAAGCGATACTTCCGTGGCCTCCCGGAAAAAGCCTTCGGCGGCGCAAGGATCTTCCAAATCACTGCCGGGACGGGATAACATTAAAGGATCAGCCGCATGAGACTGGCCTTGCTGGGACCCCCTGGGGCGGGCAAAGGCACGCAAGCCATTCGCATTGCGCACCGCATGAAAATCGCCCATCTGTCCAGCGGGGATATTCTCCGATCCGAAAAGTCATCGGGTACGCCATTGGGTCTCAAAATCCGCGATTTCATTGATCATGGCAAGCTTGTGCCCGACGATCTGATGATTCGTGTCATGGAAGACCGGGTGGCCCGGATTCATGGCGGATTTGTCCTGGACGGCTTTCCACGCACCATGGTGCAGGCGGCGGATTTGGCCGGCTTTTTGGATTCCATCCACAAGCCGCTGGATCTGGTGGTAAATTTTGTTCTCGATGAAAAGGTGCTAAGCCGCCGGTTTGAAGGTCGTCGCGTATGTCCGGTGTGTGGGTCGGTTTATCATTTGGATACCATGCCCCCGGAAGTTCCCGGATTGTGCGATCAGGATGGTCAAGCCCTGGTAACCCGCCCGGATGATCGGCCCGACGTGGTGCGGGAAAGAATTAAGACGTATCGGCTTAGTGTGGAACCGCTGGTTGATTTTTACAAGAAGCGTGAAATTCTTGTAACCCTCGATGCCGCCGGCGCACCCAATGATGTCACGGCCGCGGTGGTGGAACTGATCCGCGGACATGCCGGAAAGAATCGGTAGAAAAATAATTCATGCGATGGATTGCCGTTTGGCTTCCACGAGAAAACAGCCATGAAAATAACATTAAAATCCCGAAGTGAAATCGATCAGATGCGGGCGGCCGGCCGCGTGGTGCGGCAAACCCTTTCGCGCTGTAGAGAAGCTGTACGGCCGGGCATAACCACACAGGAAATCGACCAGATTGCTTATGAAACCTTTACCGCCGCGGGAGCGGAAGGGCTTTTTAAGTATTACCCCACCTATGAACCCGGAAAAGGGTTTCCCGGCAACACCTGCATCAGCGTTAATGAAGAAGTGGTGCATGGCATTCCCGGCCCGCGGGCTTTAGCCGACGGAGATGTCGTAAGTGTGGATTGCGGAATTCGCCTGAATGGATGGTGCGGCGATTCGGCGATTACCGTAGGTGTAGGCACGCAATCGCCGGAGAATATCAAGCTCATCCGTGTGGCCGAAGAGACGCTGCAACTGGCCATTGATTCCATTCGCCCCGGCGTGCCCTGGTCGGCGGTGGCCCGGAAGATGCAGGCCCATGTGGAATCTCATGGCTTTTCCTGCGTCCGGGAATTTGTCGGGCACGGTATTGGCCGGCGAATGCACGAAGACCCCAAAGTGCCGAATTTTACCTCCCGGGAATTCGAGCGGCACAGTGATTTTTATCTGCAAGTCGGCATGGTTCTGGCGGTGGAACCTATGGTCATTGCGGGCAGCGAACAAGTGGTGGTGCTCGATGATGGCTGGACCGTCATCAGTAAGGACGCCAGCCCGGCGGCGCATGTGGAACATACGATGGCCGTGACACCCGGCGGCTGTGAAGTCTTGACAGATGGGAATTAATCGACGACACTATAAGGTTTACTGAGGAAACGAATGCCTAAGGAAGACGCCATACGCTTGGAGGCCTTGGTAACAGAGGCCCTGCCGAACGCGATGTTTCGCGTGAAGCTCGAAAACGGACATGTGCTCCTGGCGCACATATCCGGGAAAATGCGGGTGAATTACATCCGCATTCTCCCCGGAGATAAAGTCACAGTTGAAATGTCGCCCTATGATTTGAACCGGGGGCGCATTATCACGCGGAATTGATTCGCTTCCCACATAGCCCCTGGCTTTGCCAGGAGATCGCGGTGATTCGAAGGGCCTGCCAAAAAATAGGTACCCTCGGGACGATGAATATAGTGAGAGCACTGGATTAATTTAAGATTTTTGGTATAGTAAAGAGTTTGCCCCTCGGCTGGAGAGTTCCACCGGGTGGAAGCGAGTTTGGAGCACGCGATGAAAGTGCGATCTAGCGTTAAGAGAATTTGTGAACATTGCGTCGTAGTGCGCCGAAATGGCGTCTTGCGCGTGATTTGTAAGGCTGACCCGCGGCATAAGCAGCGCCAGGGTTAAGTTTGCATGTTCAGCAGGTTATCTCGGAACCTCTTCGTGGCTTCGGCCATGGGCGGGATCTGAAGTTGGCCTGTATCAGAAACCAGAAAGCCTGTTGAGGAGTTTGTATGCCCCGTATTTCCGGTGTGGATATTCCGCTGGACAAGCCAGTTCGCATCAGCTTGCGATATGTATATGGCGTTGGACCGGTCAATGCCATGGGTATTCTCAAGGAAGCCAATATTGATCCGCAAAAGCGGGCCAAAGAGCTTACTGAGGACGAAGTCGCCCGTATCAGCAATATCATTGACCGCAGCTTTGTCGTGGAAGGTTCCTTGCGTCGGCAAGTCCAACAGAACATTGCCCGACTCAAAGACGTGCAATGCTATCGCGGATCGCGCCATCGGCGCAGCTTGCCCACACGCGGCCAGCGCACACGCTCCAATGCCCGGACCCGCAAAGGACCGCGCAAGACTGTCGCCGGTAAGAAGGGCGTGAAGGAACTCCACGGCTAATATCGGTCGGACGTAGCGCGGCCAGGGCCGTGGGATGCCCGCCGGAATTTTTTAATCATTGAGGTTATAACATGGCAAAAACGGGTAAGAAAAAAGTACGCAAAAACGTGGGCCGGGGAATCGCCCACGTGAAAGCCAGCTTTAACAACACACAAGTAACCATCACGGATGTGAATGGCGAAACACTGGCTTGGGATTCCGCCGGAACCGTTGGCTTCAAGGGTGCTCGCAAAAGTACCCCGTTTGCCGCCACCCGTGCCGCGGAAAACTGTGCTACCAAAGCCAAGAAATTCGGCGTGCAGGAAATTGAAGTGCGGGTTAAAGGCCCGGGCTCCGGACGTGAATCGGCCATCACCGCCTTGCAGAACAGCGGATTAAAAATTACCTCCATCGAGGATAACACCCCGCTTCCGCATAATGGTTGCCGTCCACCGAAAAAGCGGCGCGTCTGATATCAACTGTGTCAGTACCTGATGGCCTGGGGCCGGGTGCGACGCGTTGAAAGAGTTGCGTGCCATTGGGTGGGGATTTTCCGCCACGGTGAATATCCGTTGTAACGGATTTCCGCGGTGGTAAAAAATTTGTAATGTAATTTGTTCCGTTGTGACAGATGCCTTGTGGCGATAATCCTGCGGAATAGTCAGTTAGGAGATTTTTTATGCGAATGCGTTGGCGTGGTCTTGAACTCCCGACCAAAGTTGAAATTGATAATTCCATTGTCTCAAATACCTATGGAAAATTCGTCGTTGAGCCGTTTGAACGCGGTTTTGGAACCACGGTTGGTAATTCCCTGCGGCGTATTTTGCTTAGCTCGCTGGAAGGTGCCGCGGCGGTTTCCGTGCGCATCGCCGGGGCGGAACATGAATTTGCCCAGATTCCCGGCGTGGTCGAAGACGTCACCGATATTATTCTCAACGTCAAAGGCCTGGTGGTATCGCTGGAAGGGGATATTCCCAAGACCTTAAGCGTACAGAAAAAAGGCCCCGGCACCGTTACCGCCGGTGATCTAAAGGGCGATCCGGCCTTGACGGTGCATAACAAAGACCTGGTGTTGGCCACCTTGAATGCCGATACCAATTTTGATATGGAACTGGACATCCGCAAAGGCCGCGGTTTTGTCACCGCTTCAGAAAATACGCCGGAAGAACAGATCATCGGCGTGATTCCGATTGATTCGATCTATTCCCCGGTCACCCGCGTGCGTTATAAAACTGAAGATACACGCGTGGGCCAGAAAACCAATTACGATCGTTTGCTGCTGGAAATCTGGACCAATGGGACCATTTCTCCGGAATTGGCGTTGGTGGAAGCCGCCAAGATTCTCCGTAAGCATCTCAACGCGTTTCTGCTTCACCTGGATCTGGGTGACGAAATTGACGCCCCGATGGAAGTCGATGAGCCAACCACGCCGGTTGAGCTTAATGACGAACTCAAAGGCAAGCTCGATCAGCCGCTTTCCATGATGGAATTGTCTGTGCGGGCCAGCAATTGTCTGGAATCGGCAAAAATTCATACCATCGGTGATCTGGTACGCCTGACGGAAGGCGAATTGATGAAGGTTCGCAGTTTTGGCAAAACCAGCCTGCGGGAAATCAAGCGCAAGCTCCAGGAAATGGGCTTCTCGCTGGGCATGCAGGTACCCGATGAGGAAGAAGATGTACCGGAAACTGAAGAGGCCGCTGAAAAGGCCTCTTGAACTGCCGGTTGATTTTGTTTGTTAATCCGCGGCTTGATCATTTTCAGCCGCCTTATACGCGAGGATATCTCCATGCGTCATCGTGTTGTTGGACGAAGACTTTCCCGTACCGCGGCCCACCGTAAGGCCATGTTGCGCAATCTGGCTCAATCCTTATTTGAGCATGGACAGGTTGAAACCACCTTGCCCAAAGCCAAGGAATTGGTCCGCTTTATTGAACCTATCATTACCCTGGCCAAGAAAAACACCCTCGCCGCCCGCCGGCTGGTGATTTCCCGCCTGCGTGATCGGCTTATGGCCGATCCCAAAGATACCGATATGCTCCTGGATGACAGCGTCGTCCAGAAGCTTTTCAAGGATATTGCCCCCGTGTATGCCGACCGTCATGGCGGCTACACCCGCATTATCAAAACCGCCAAATGGCGCATTGGTGACGCCGGCGATATTGCCGTGGTGCAATTGGTGGACATCGCCAAAACCAAAACCCGCTCCTCCGCCAAACCCGTAGCCGCCGCCGCTACGTAAGGCATACAGTGCCCGAGAACAAGTTTATAAAAACCAAGGAAAACCGCCGGAGTCCCCGGCGGTTTTTTTTCAAAACTATGAAACCCAAGTCGGTGATCACCGCCAATTCGCCCAAACCGTCATGGCCGGCGTAGCGGTAAGCTTTTAACCCAGCTGACCAGCGGGTTGGATGAGGTTACGGTTACAGGGGACAGTGACGGGTGTCGGCTTGGGCCGTGAATAATGCGTGATGAATAAAAATCGGGGAACGACGGGGACCTCACCGGAGCACCGGATGGCAATCCGGTGGTTGATCTGATGGCACGAACAAACCACCGGGTTGTCACCACGGTGCTCAATAACGTAATGCTTCCCACCGCAGATCATGGTTTCAGTTGACTATCGCCATTGTCATTTGGAAGTGTTGCCTCCGCGATCATTTCTCCCACGGCATCCAATGCGCCCAGGGATATAAGCGCCAGTCGCGCGGCTTCCTGTTCGGCTTCCTTTTTGGTTCGGCCTTGCGTGCCTTCGTAAAATTGCCCTTGCATGTTGACTCGTATGCGAAAGGTTTTTTTGTGGTCCGGCCCATCTTCGGCAAGAACTTCATAGGTTGGCGTGCAGCCATATTCTCTTTGCGCGTATTGCTGAAGCATGGACTTGAAATTCAACTGATGCTCGCCATCCGCGTAATGGTCTACCCAGGGCTGCATGTGCTGGAGGATAAATTTACCGGCGGCCTCAAAACCACCATCTAGATAAATCGCCCCGACCACGGATTCAAAGACGCCGGCCGCCAGGCTGCTGGGTAATCGCCCGGACTTATGCATGCCGGGGCCCACGCGGATTAAATCGGTCAGACCAAGGCTATTGCTGACTTCCGCACAAGTTTTTCGGCTCACCACTGAAGATTTGAGAATCGTGAGTTGCCCTTCCAGCCACTCGGGAAATTGTTCATAGCCTTTCTGGCAAATAATTAACCCCAGCACCGCATCTCCCAGAAATTCCAGGCGTTCATTGGAGCTGCGCCGATTGGGTGATGATGAGGCATGGGTGAGGGCTTCATCCAGCAGTTGCAGATTCTCAAAGCGATAGTCAATGATTCGCTGACACTGTTCCAATACTTCCGGCGCTACCATGAATAAAAACTCCGGCTATGCACAAAAAATCCAGATGTGGCGATCCAATACTGGAAAGTCCGGTGCATGATGCAATTCACAATATCTGACTCACGCGAATCGCCCGAACCGCCGAAAGCGGCAGGACGGGCGGTTAGCGTTACTGCGCTATTCATCGGTCATATTGCCGCAGGAGCGTCAAAAATTCGGCAATATCCCACGGTACCGGCGCTTCCAGGGCCATGCGATTAAACTTACTGGGGTGCACAAACTGAAGTTTCCATGCGTGCAGGGCCTGCCGGGAAATCATAGGGTCGGCGGAATCCGCAACCAGCGCGGTAAGATCCCGGCGAGATATGGCGCGACCTCCATACATCACATCGCCGACGATAGGAAATCCCACATGGCTTAAATGCACGCGCAACTGGTGGGTACGACCCGTCCTGGGAAATAATTCCAGCAGTGTAAAGCGCTTAAAGCGTTCCTTAACCTGATAAACCGTCTGGGCGGTGCGGCCAATATCTTCGCGCACCGTATATTTCTCCCGCATGACCGGGTGCACGCCCAGCGGTGCATCAATAAGATCACTATCCAGCGGGGGGGAACCATGGACAATCGCCAGGTAGGTTTTGCGGATCGATCGCCGCTCAAACTGTCCGGCCAGCCGCCAATGGGCCTCATCGGTTTTCGCTACAAGAATAAGGCCGGTGGTGTTGCGGTCCAGGCGGTGAATAATTCCCGGCCGCCACGGGTCGCTGCCGACGGAAAGGGTTCCGGCGGTTTGTTGGGCGTGATAGACCAGAGCGTTGGTCATCGTGCCGGTCCAGTGGCCGCGCGCCGGGTGCACCAGCAAATTGGTCGGTTTATTAATGGCGATGAAATGATCGTCTTCATACAAAATTTCCAGCGGGATATTTTCGGGCAATATTTCACGTTCGACGGCGGGTGGAACCTGTAATTCCACACGATCGCCACTGCGCAAAAGGGTGCTGACTTTGGCGGCTCGGCCATTGACCAGAACGGTGCCGGACTTAATTAATTTTTGCAGCATGGATCGTGAATGGGTGGAAAGCCGATCCCGCAGATAAATGTCCAGCCGCTTCTGCAAATCGTGGCGGATGTTAAACGTCAACGCTTCCATACCCTCATCGGAATCCGGCAAGGCCAGCGGTTCGGCAAGTTCCAAGTCATCAGGTTGGGCTTCATCCATAACCAGCATTGTAGCGACTAATTACGTTAAATCTCTGTGGCGCGGTATAACTTGAATTTGTGGACAAAGTGGCGTATTATTCATTGCACACTTAACTGGTAGGTGTTGTGTGTAATGGCTGGTTCGCCGCTTGTGCCGCGGATTTACTGCGTAATGGCTCATTAGTATTATTGGGATGCGTATCGCGATGGCTGAAACAAAAGCGACTGACATAACTTGGCATCCATCCAAAGTAACTGTGGCAGAGCGGGCGGCGGCGACGCATAATCGCCCGTGCATTGTCTGGCTGACTGGGCTTTCAGGCTGCGGGAAATCTACCATTGCCGTGGCTCTGGAACATGCGTTAATTGCCTCCGGCCATCCGGCGTATGTGCTGGATGGGGATAACTTAAGGCACGGTCTTAATCGTGATCTGGGATTTTCCCCAGAGGACCGGGCGGAGAATATCCGGCGGGCAGGCGAATCAGCCCGGCTGCTGGCGGATGCGGGCTTGATTGTCATTGCAAGTTTTATCAGTCCGTATGTCGCTGATAGGCAGCGGGCGCGGCAACTTGTTGGGCCGGATGAATTTGTGGAAGTGTTTGTCGATGCCTCGGTGGAAGTGTGCGAACAACGCGATCCAAAGGGGCTTTACAAAAAAGCCCGGGCAGCAGTGGCGGCGGGTAAGCCACTGGGATTTACCGGCATTGATGCACCTTATGAGCCGCCGGTCAATCCGGAAATACATCTAAAAAGCCCAGAACAGTCCGTGTCGCAGGCTGTGGAAATAATATTCAATTATCTTCGCCGACATGGGCGATTGGTTCAGCAGGGGTGATGGGTAACATGGTCACGCAATACGTTGATTTACATACGCACAGTACCGCCAGTGATGGCACATTAACGCCCACACAACTTGTCAACAGCGCCAAGGCGGCAGGCCTTGTGGGCTTGGCACTGACGGATCATGACAGCGGCAACGGTTTGCTGGAGGCCCAGGCGCATGCGCGGAAAATTGGTTTGCGATTTGTTCCGGGAATTGAAATCTCCGCGGAATATCCGCACCCGGGAACCATGCACATCCTGGGATATTACATTGATCCGCTTTCAGCGGGGCTTAAGCGTATGAGCGATATTCTGCTGGAAGGGCGAAACAATCGCAATCCGCGGATTATCGCGCGGCTCAATGAATTAGGTTGCCGCATTACCCTTGAGCAGGTGCAGGCTATTGCCCGGCGCGGATCGGCGGACGGACGGGCAATTGTTTTAGGGCGGCCGCACATCGCTCAGGCCATGGTGGATGCGGGCTGCGTGAGCAGCGTCAAACAGGCATTTGATGTTTATCTGGGAACCACCGGGGCGGCCTATTTTGATAAAGAGCGACTGACTCCGCGGCAGGCGATTGAGTGTATTCATGCCGCCGGCGGGTTGGCGGTATTGGCCCATCCCACGCAACTGCGCACGGAAAATCCGGCTCAACTGCAACATGTAATAGCCAATTTGGTGGAGGCGGGACTCGATGGTATTGAGGTCTGGCATAGTGATCATCGCCCGCAGGACAGTCAACTTTTTCTGGAGCTAGCGCGGCGCTACAACCTGATCACCACCGGTGGATCAGATTTTCACGGCACACCCAAGCCGGATATTGCCCTGGGACTCGGGCGGGACAATGTGCGCGTGCCCGTGGAATATATGGATCGGCTGGAACAGGCGTGGAGCGCCCGGCGTGCCCGG
>JAJZGH010000172.1 GCA_021798635.1 Planctomycetota bacterium
TATGTCTGATCGGAGCTTTGCGGCTGGTTCGTTCCCGAGGTGCCGCTTGGGGTATTCTATTGGCCGGACCATTCGCGTTGACGTTTCTGGCATCGATTTTCCGACATTATCCCTTCGGAGGAGCCATCCGCCTGCAACAACAATTGCTGCCTTCCATCGCGATACTCTCCGCGTGGGGGCTGCGAACCGTCCTGACATTGGTTTTTCATAACCACGTGGATCGAAAAGTCGCGCGTGCGGTGGTGATAGGCACCGCGGTTGCGCTGGTGGGCTATACGTTCGTACAAATGCCCATGGATATTCATTCACCCTATGGGCACGGCTTTCGCAGTATGATGACGTTGCGGAGGATCGTCCACCGCGCTTTTAATCATGCCGAAAATCATACGGAAATCATGGTGACCGGGCCGGCATGGCACACGGCGCGGGAAATGGAACCGGAGATTTATTGGTATTTCACGACACAAACGATTTCATGTAATACATCGGGCCGGATTTGGAAGTCTCCTTTGGAGAACAAACAGGCCAACTTATGGGTGATGAACTTGTGGCTTCCAAAAGATGCGCTCTCAGGTCGGACCGCCAACCAACACATGGAAAATCAGATCGCCAAATCGGGGCTTCATCTTCACTTGAAGCAAAATAAGGTTTACTATCTGGGTGAGCTGGGATTTAATTACCATGCGGTGTATTGCCAAGTTCAATGTTACACGCCATGAGCATTCGCCGCCGCTTATCGAATAAGCGGCCTGATTTTACTTAGCAACGATAAATCTTCAGTCAACAAATGAAAATATGAAAAAACATTCAGGCGCGTTCGTATCAGCTCCTTCTGGGCGAGAACCGCACGCAGCCGCTTTTGGTATTCTGCCTGCCAATTTTTCCAGTCGATTTTTTCCACATCCGAAGTCAGGATGTACGATTCCCGATAGGCATAGAGATCAATATTGGGGGCACCATCATAAAGCGGCACAGCATTACATAAGATGGCGTCCGTGAATTTTTCCGTGATATAATCATCCGCAACCGCACGTTCCAGCGATAGATAAAAGCAATGATTTTCAATACCCAGATATTTATCGTTGCCGAGGTGACTGTCGCTGCTGCGGTGATAGCCGCCCAGCGCCCGCCCCGAAAGCCTGCCGTAAATATCCACATCACCGATGTTGCGCCCCAGATCCCGAATCATGGCAACCCGCCAGGCATATTGCCCGTTATCCACCACAGAACATCGGCGGGTTTTCATGGTGTCACGCGGCGGCACCCAGCAGCAGAAAGTCGGCGCGTAACGGACATAGGCCGCATCATCCTCCGGCAGCGGGTTCTGAACAAAACTGTGACAATCCGGTATTTTGGGATGCCGTGTTTCTTTCTCCACCGACAGCAGAAATTTTTGTCCCGGAAGATCAACAAAACTCCCGGTGATGGTCGCATCATTAAGATATACACCGATGACGAAATCCGCAGAACCCTCGCCGCTGATCATGTTGGATCCCGGCATGACCCAGGGCAAAATTGCCTGCGACATAAATCGCGTGACCGCCACGGAGGGAAATATCCAGCGAATTGTTTTACTGCCAAAGCGGACCATCACGCTGTTTTGCATCAGTCTGGTGCGCGATAATACCGGGGGCTCCGGGCGTTTGCCGGCACCGATGGCATAGCGAATTTCACGCACCAGTGTATTGAGCGACCCAAAGGCGGTTCTCCACTCCGGGGACAGCCGCGCTGTGTGGGCCGGCGAAGTGGTCAAATCACTTCCGATGAAATGTTTGCCCTTCGCAGCAGTCAGTTCAACCGTCCGCCGACCATCGCGATGGCGTAAGACCAATTTGCCGTCCTCAATGGCCCAGCTATGTTCATGAATTGAAGGGGCCCCCTCCAGCCGATGATCCGCCCGTAACGTTAATCGCATGGAACGCCGACCTGCCGCACGGTAAACATACCGCTTCCCGGCAATATCGATTTCCTTTATCGCAATCCCTGCGTGTTCCGGCCGTGCCACTTGAAAAATCCTTTCATGAACACTGTTCCGGACAACTAAGTCGCCCGCGAGTTCAGATATTCCACCACATCCCGCGCAACCCAGCTCATCGCGTCCATGGCCCCTTGCGTCCGGGCGGCCAGATGCGGCGCAAAAATCAGATTGGGTGCCCCCCATAACGGATAATCATCCCCCGGCGGTTCGGGTTCATGAACATCCAAAGCCGCGCCGAAAATTTTGCCTGTTTTCAGAGCTTCAGCCAGAGCGTGCGCATCGATCACCTCGCCCCGCGCGGTATTGACCACAATGGCACGGTTCGGCATGAGGAAAAATACCTCACGGTTCATCATTTGTGCATTGCCCGGACGGTGGCTGACATGAATAGTCAGTATATCAGAGCGCCGATATAACTCCGACTTTTCCACACTCTGCGCGGGAAAATCCACCCGTGAGGCCACATCCAGAACATCGTTATAGATAACCTTCATCCCAAACGCATGCGCCACGCGCCCCACCGCTGTACCGATGCGCCCCATGCCTAGAATGCCGAATGTTTTTCCATGTAATTCCAGACCGCGGCTGGTTTTCCGAAAGCGATGAAATTCTTCGGCAGAAACCGGCGTTTTCAAATTCACCACCGGCCTGGCAAGTGTAAATATCAGATTAAACACATACTCCACTACCGCATGCGTATTAGCCTGCGGCGTGGAAATAACTTTAATATCGTGCCGGGCACACGCATCCTGATCAATATTTTCCAGGCCAACACCAGCCCGTCCCACCACCTGAAGTTTCGGTGCCAGAGCCAGCAAATCGGCGTTCACCTGCGTATACGTGCGGACAATCAGCCCGGCAGCATCAGCTAACGCGGCAGCAAGTGCGGGGCGGTCTTTATAGGTGATTTCATGCACCGCAGCGTTCTGTTTCAGCCACGCTAACGGGGTTGCTTCAAGTCCTTCGGTGAGAATAATGGTATGTTTCATAGTCCGTTTTTTCCTGCCCCGGAGTCCGTCGAGGTAATAGCGTTGAGTATAGTTTGATTTCCAGAGCATTGCCACCACCCGACAGGCGCGCGACGTTGATTCGTCGTGATAGATGATCCGGCCGCTTAATTGCTTTTGCCTGGAGTTCTACGGGATTTGTTGACTATCCCCATGTCAATCACGGCACCATCAGGAAAATCGGCAGTGGTATCAAATGTATGGCGACTGATGGATGTGAAGATGACCACCACGCAGCGCGTGGTGCGGACATACCGCAAATCACCGGGCGCTGGGCCGGTGTAACGCCGGTTATCGGATTTTTGAAAATGGAAAACAAATTGAGCCAGGCCCGTAGGCGTGGTTAAAAGAAGGCCGGGACCGGTGACATATACGCCCTCATTAATTTGTTTGAAGGACGCATAAAGCTTCAGGCGTAAGGTGGGCGTCTGGCCGCTGGAGCGGCGACGGCGATGCTTAGAGAATTGAATTAAGCCCCATTCTTCAGATTTTTTATTACCACGCGATTGATGCCCCAGTTGTGTGACCTCCACCCGGAAATACTGATGGCCCAATGCCGCATAAAGGGTCTGCAGCACCAGCAAATCGCAGTAGGATAATCTCCCGTAATTAGCGGCAAGGGATGGATCGGGATTATCCGGTGATCCCGGATACGGTCCGGGCCGACGGATGTGTCGATAGGCTGCGTAAAAGCGCTGAATTTTTTCCCGCAGTATTTCCGGCGGCGCATAAGCGTGCGGAGCAGTCAGGGTGGCAAGAAGGCCGATCAGTCGCGGTGGAATCCCCTGTGGCATACAGGTATAGGAAAGGTTGTTCCTGTGAGCGATCGGCCCTGGTTGGGAATCAGCGACTGATGCCGCGGCATAGGCGGGTGTGTGTTTATTCTGGTCGTGCAGCATGGGCATAAGCATTTGCACCGGATTCGCGGGCAGCAGCCGCAAATGATGTTCCGCGGAACGTGCCAGTGCGGAATAGGGACCGTTACAAAGTTCCTGAACCCACACCACCTGGTCCGGGCTGCGCGGAATGTAATCAAATATGCGCCCGTACCAGCACAGCGCGGCCAGGGACTGGCCATAGCCCGCAACCACCCGCATCAGCACGGCCAGACGTGCAGGATTGGTCGGCGGGATATAGCGCAATAAATGCCGATCGGCTTTTTTCCGCGCGCCGGCGGTATCCGAGATATTCCCCAGCGTATGCAAAAGTCGCGCGGAGCGACCGGCGTTCGGGCTTGTCGTAACGTGTGCTGTACTGCAGCCGAATTGGCCGACCAGCATCCAGATTCCAATACCCGCCAAGCACGCACGCATGGCCACGCGTCCCGGCCGAAAATGCAACATCATGATTGTTTACCCAAGTTCAATCACACCGCCGGTTTACAACCCGCTGGCGCATTCTACAGGCGACATGTTGCAAAATGGTTAACGCGGTTTCGAATGCTCCCTGTATGCCATTGCAATGCCGCCATGCGCAGCAGGAAATCCATGAATAGAATTGAATCCACAGTGCGTATTGATTACAATTGCTCATAGGACATCAGGGCCGGTTTTAATCCGTGCGCGGCTGAATAGCTGACGCGTAAGGGGCACGGAAACTGCCTGATGGACAGGCCCGTTGCATGGCGACAGCTTGACTGGCCATGAGGTTTGGCACCGGTCCTTAGGGGTATTAGCGGGTGGTTGATGCTGCATGACACGCGCAACAGAGACATCGGATACTTGCGATTATCCGTCACAGCGGCCTGTCAGCTTCGCTGTATTTATTGCCGCCCCGCATTTCACCGCAATCATACGCCCGGCATGTTGACGCCGCAAGAATTCGGGCATATCGCCGACCATCTCATTGACCTTCACGGCGTAAAGAAAGTGCGCATCACCGGTGGAGATCCCACCGCGCGCAGTGACTTGCCCGAAATTATCCAACGCATTGCGCAATGTCATCCGGATATAGATCTGGCCATGAGCACCAACGGTTTGGCAATGGATCGCCTGGCCGGAGTCTGCAAGTCCGCCGGACTGAAACGCGTGAATATCAGCCTTGATACGCTTGATGAAGCAACCTTTGAACAACTAAGTTCAAAGCGCGGGATAGAGCACGTCATTGCCGGCATTGACGCCTCGCTTGCGGCCGGCCTGGCACCGGTAAAGTTGAATATGGTCGTCATGCGGGGAATTAACGACGGACAAATCCCGGAAATGGTTGCATTCGCAGCCGCCCGAAAGGTCCAACTGCGTTTCATTGAACTCATGCCCATGGGACCCCTGGCGGGTAACTGGCAGCAATACTATCTATCCGCGGACCATATTCGCCGACGTATTGAACCCATAACTCTTTCCTGGCGGCCGTTGCAGCAAGGTGCGGCCAGCAGCCGCAATTTCCACGTTATTTTGCGCGACGGTCAAACCGTGACACTCGGGTTTATTACACCCATGAGCTGCAATTTCTGCGGCAACTGCAATCGGTTGCGAATTTCCTGCACCGGAGAAATTTTTCCCTGCCTGATGGATCAGCCGCGCGGGTCGCTTCTGTCGGCCCTTCGCCCCAAGTATGATCCTGTGAAGTTTGATGCCCTGCTCTCCGCGGCGCTTCGGGAAAAGGCGGCGGAGCATCCGCACGACGGCTTTGTGACCATGACCAGTATTGGAGGATAAAGAATTATGACACAACCCACGGATAATGTGCCGACAACATTCAAGGACTTTATCAAACGCTTCCCCGCGCTGGGCGAGGCCCATGAAAATGTGGCCAGGGCGGTGGATATGGCGGGACCGATTGAGCCCAAAACCCGCGAGTTTATTAAGATGGGAATTTGTATGGGAGCGGGGCTTGAATCCGCCTTCCGCAGCCACGTGCGACGTGCCCTGCAGCATGATGCAAGCGTGGAAGAAATTGAACAGGTTGTGCTGATGGCGATGAACACCTGCGGTTTTCCAAAAACCGTCGCGGCGTGGCAATGGGCGCATCAGCAGATTCAGCGTGATCAGCAACGGAGCCAGCCGTGACAATCACCATGAAATTGTTCGGCCCCGCGGCGCAGCGCATAGGTCGCTCCGAAATAATAATTCACATTTCTGCGAAGACTGTTAATTGTCGGACACTACGATTGGCCATGGGACAGCAGTATCCACAACTCGCAGAACTGATGCCATCGGGGCGGCTGGCGGTGAATTGCGCGTATGGTGCCGATGATCTGCCGATCTCGGAACATGATGAGGTAGCGTGGATTCAGGCAGTGAGCGGCGGATGAGCGTTTCAGTTCATATTCATGACGGGCCGATTGTTCCGCCGAATGAACCGCGGTGCCAGTGTGCTGGGGCAGTAGTCGTGTTTGAAGGGATTGTCCGGGAAATGGAATCAGGCCGGCGGATTTCCGGCCTGCACTACCAGACGTATGATCCGATGGCCCACCGCGAATTGCAGCGCTTGGCGCAGGAGATCATGAAGCAATTTGAACTATTGGATGTAGCTGTTGCGCATAGCCGCGGATTTGTTGCTGTGGGCCGCTGTTCCCTGCGCGTGGCAATCGCGGCGATGCATCGTAAACCGGCGTTGGCGGCAATGGATGGGTTCATCGATGCGCTCAAACGTGATGTACCGATCTGGAAAAATCCGGTTTGGATTGCCGATCCAGCTTCCGCACCCGGAGTACAATCCTGATGTCGCATCATCCTGAAAATGCTTTTCTGGAACTGGCCGCGCGTATGGCCGCGCCTGATACACAAAGCGTGCCACTTGCAAAGGCGGCCGGTCGTATTTTAGCCAAACCACTTCTTGCTGATCGTGACAGTCCGCCCTTCGATTGCAGCGCAATGGATGGCTTTGCGGTGCGTGCCGCTGATCTGACGCCCGCCGGTCTGCCGGTTTGCGGCGAATCACGCATGGGCCACGCCCCCGAGGCGCTGTTGGCCGGCGCGGCGATGCGCATTTCGACGGGCGCGGCAATTCCCCCCGGAGCTGACGCGGTAATTCCCGTTGAACACGTAAACGAACAATCCGGAATGATCACGCCGACAATGGACACGTTACCGCAAAGCGGCCGGCATATTCGGCGCCGGGGCGAAAACGCGGTTGCAGGTACGGTCATTCTCAATGCCGGCACGCTTCTGGGAGCCGCCCAAATCGCGGCAATGGCGGCTTTCGGTGAAACAACGCCGCTGCTGTTCTCCGCCTTGCGTGTAGCGGTCATTGCCACCGGCGATGAATTAATTTCTCCGGACCAGCCGCTTTCTCCGTGGTGTATCCGGGATAGTAACTTGCCGGGACTGTCCGCCTCGGTAGCGATGGTTCCCTGGCTGGAGCTAGTATGGACGACGCGCGTTCCCGATCACGCCACGGCCATGATGGAGGCTCTTTATCAGGCTTTAACCCTGGCGGATATCGTGCTGACCACAGGTGCCGTATCGAAGGGACATCGTGATTATATGCCGCAGTCGATTCGTTCCGTTGGCGGCGAAGTTGCCTTTCATGGCTTGCCGGTGCGCCCCGGCGGCCCGGTACTGGGAGCCGTGGCGGGAGGAAAAGTAATTTTTGCATTACCGGGAAATCCAGTATCAACGCTGGTGCTGTGGCGACGCTTTGTGCTGCCGGCGCTGTCGGCGCGATTGATGCGCGGGACATTTGGCCGATCCGGTTTTCCGATTCGCCTGATGGACCCGATCGATCGGCCGCATCCCAAATGGAATTACCATCCTGTGCAGCGGGTGGAATCCGCCGCGGCTAAACTTTTGCGTTATGCCGGCTCTGGCGATATGACTGCGGCAGCGGCGGCTGAAGGCTTTATAGAAGTTCCGCCCAATACCGTCGGACACGGGCCGTTTTCTTTTTTTTCCTGGGGTTTCGCATGAACAAATCGGTACGCAAAATCAGCCCGCTCACGCATGTCAATCCGGCCGGGTTGCCGACAATGGTAAGCGTTGCCGACAAACCCATTACGCGGCGTACCGCTGTGGCCACGGCGACCGTGCATCTGAATCGCGATCTAGCGGCGGCTATAAAAAAGAACAGCATCCGGAAAGGACGCGTGCTGGAAGTAGCGCGGCTGGCCGGCATACAAGCCGCGAAGAAAACAGCCGAGCTAATCCCATTATGCCACCCGATTCCTCTGGAAAGCGTGGAGGTTGATGTGCACTTGCGGGGTCGGCAGGTCAGAATCAGAGCCGCCGTTTCCGCCACATGGAAAACCGGCGTTGAAATGGAAGCCCTCACCGCGGCAACGGTAGCGGCGTTGACCGTTTATGACATGGGCAAAGCGATCGATCGAACGATTCGAATTGATGCTGTGGAATTAGTGGAAAAAACCGGCGGCGCACGGGGCGACTATTTTCTACACAGGAGAAAAACACCATGACCTGGCGCGTGGCAATTTTAACCTGTTCAGACCGATGCAGCCGCGGACAAGCCCAGGATAAATCTTCCCCGGCACTTATCGCGGCACTGGGCAGGCATTTAGACGCAGTAATCGTTACCGCAGCCTGCGTACCCGACGATGTCCCGGCGATACAGTCGATGCTGCGTGCGTGGTCCGCCGGACCGGAGGCGGTCCAGCTGATTTTAACGACCGGCGGCACGGGGCTTTCGCCGCGTGATAACACACCGGAAGCGACGCTTCCCCTGTTGCACAAACCCATTCCAGGCCTTTTGGACCTGGCACGGACCCGCTGTCTGGCGGCAAACCCCAAGGCCTATTTGAGCCGCGGAGTTGCCGGCCTAATTGATCGCACGCTGGTGCTGAATCTGCCCGGATCGCCCGGTGGAGCAGTCGATGTGTTCGAGGCGCTGGCGGATGTGCTTCCCCATGCCCTGGCGGTGGCCTGCGGCAAAGTAAACGACCACGGCACCCGTGGAGGATAAGCGCCAATCATGGAAAATACACACGCATTAACGGGTTATATTCTCGCGGGCGGAAAAAGTTCGCGCTTCGGCTCCGATAAGGCCCGCACATTTATTGAGGGACGGCCTGTAATAAGTCGTATCGCGGATGTCATGCGACGATTTTGTGAGAATGTTGTTGTTGTCGCCGATTGGCCGGGAAAATATGCGGATTTGAATTTGCCGACGGTCGTTGATGAGCATCCGGGATGCGGACCGATCGGCGGCCTGGAAACGGCACTGCAAGCAGCGGGCGAGGATCGCTGGATTTTCCTGATATCGTGTGATTGGGCGATTTTACCGATGGATTTTCTACGGCCGCTGCTGACCGCACCACGGAACCGGTGCCAGGCGATTGCGTATTATGATGACGTCTGGCAGCCCATGCCGGCGCTGTATCACACGTCCTTGTTTCCAATGGTTCAGGGCAACATACAAACCGCTGACCTGAGCCTGTGGAAGGTGCTGGAATCAGCAACCAACAGGCGCTTGGATATGCCTCCCATTCATTGCCGCGGATTGCAATTTAACACATGGCAGGAACTCAAGGGGCTTCAGGATTGAAGCATCAGGGCGATGACGTGAGAATTTCGCCACGGTTTATCGTCAGACGGTGATCGGCTCCACCGGCGATGTCGCGATCATGGGTTGCCAGAAGAATGCGTACAATTCCCGCAGCGGCGATGTCACGCAAAAGACGCATCAGCATATCCGCACTTTGGCCATCGAGAGCCGCAGTGGGTTCATCCAGCAGCAGAAGATCCGGTTTACGCACGATCGCTCGGGCCACCGACACCAATTGAGCCTGCCCGGCGGAAAGCGTAGACGGCATGTTATCAGCCAGATGTTCCAGATTAACCAGCCGTAGCGTGTTCAGGGCCTGATTTCGCACATCGGGAGAATGGATTCCAAAGGCGACATTCTTCCACACGCTTAAATGCTTAAAAAGCACCGGCTCCTGTGGGGCGTACCCGATCGTGCCGCACCGCATAAAATTATGCATTTCATTTCCCGCCCGGCTGGGTATCAGACCTGCCACGGCACGCAGCAATGTGGATTTGCCCGAACCGGTCGGCCCCGTCAGCGCCGTAATGCCCCGCAGCTCAAACGTCGCTTTAAGTGTGACGGGATGATCAATGTACAATTCTATATTTACACATTTGTTTATACCGCGGCGCGGTCCATCCCTGCCGGCGCGCGTCGCAACCGCTTGCGCTGCGGCCGGCCCTTCACGCCCGCCCTCTATCTGCACCGGGTCCCCCGGTATTGTCCGGCGGCGTTCTTTGCGCCATACGTACCGCAGATTAGACAGAAGCGGTACCGGGACGACTCCCAGCAGTAAAATCCACAGCAGAGGGTATACCGCGCGGGGGCCGGTATCCTGCAGATTCACCCACATCTGAATGGGAATGCCGTGGGGAAAATAGGCGATAATGATGGCCACGCCGAATTCACCCAGCGCCCGCAGCCAGGCGATGGCAATTGCCCAGAATAATCCGCCCATCGCAAGCGGCAGTGTAATACGCAGCCAGACGGATAAGCGCGAATGTTCCAGCAACCGGGCAATCTGTTCATACGCCGGATCCACTGATGCGAAGGCCAATCTGGCCGCAACCACATAAACCGGAGCTGCGGCATAAAAGCCGGCAATGATCAGCGCGGGAATACTGTTGGTCAACGAAATATCAAGTTGCGCCGCCAGTTGTCCCACGGCGCTTTCCGGCCCCAGAACATTGGCCAGCAGCATGCCCATGGCCAATGGCGGCGTTAAAAGCGGAATTAAGACCACCAGCTCCAGCAGCATTTTCCCCGGGAAGTTTTTTCGCGCCAGTATCCAGGCCACAGGCGTAGCAAAGGCAATCATCAGCAGCACATCCGCCGCAGCGCAGAGAAACGATACCCATACCGCGCCCCAGTCCGCCCGCGTCATTATTGTATGGGGCAACTGCGGCCAGCCGGCTCCAAAGATAAAAGGCCACGCCAGCATGGCACACAATATCGCCGCCGGCGCGCCGATCAGGGTCCCCGCCAGCGTCAGACGTGTGCGGCGAACCGGAAAATTGGGCATCGCCGGGGCGGAACTTTGTTTGTGGTGTCCATCGCCTGGCCTGGGCGCACCTGCATCGCCTGACGTCATGAATGCCTCCGGGATCAGCGGACTGTCATCATGAC
>JAJZGH010000173.1 GCA_021798635.1 Planctomycetota bacterium
CCGGCGACAGCCGCTCTTTTGTGCCAGCCGCATTGGCTCTACTGTTCACCTGTTCTAAATTCACCTGCTCTATTTTTTTGCCTGCTGGCAAAAAAATCGGGGCGACAGGATTCGAACCTGCGACCTCTTAGTCCCGAACCAAGCGCTCTAGCCAAGCTGAGCTACGCCCCGTTGATTTGCAGCATCCTATCCGAAACTTTTAATTTCTTCCACAGTGCGGAAATCTAATTTTTGTATCGGGCGAAGAATATTTGATCCCGTGGCCGCTCATAAGTACAATAAAGGACTTGCGATTTTATAGATTCAGGTATCGCAGGGTGGCGGCGGGAATTGTTTGAAGCGAGGGTATGCCTCAGGCATGGAGGTTTTTAAGTTGGAACTACACAATACACCGGGCGGTAATCCCGGTAAGCTGGGTCTCTATGATCCTCAATTTGAACATGACAGTTGCGGCGTAGGCTTTATTGCGCACATTAAAGGCCGCAAAAGTCCTTCTATTGTCTCTGATGCTTTGACCATGCTGGAGCACATGGAACATCGCGGTGCCTGCGGTTGCGAGGAAAATACGGGGGATGGCGCGGGGATCCTAACGGGCTTGCCGCATGAATTTCTGGTAAAAGTCGCCAAAAGAGATGCTAATATCACGCTTCCGGCAGCCGGGAATTACGGCGCGGGGATCGTCTTTTTACCATCTGATAATGAACAGCGTGCCTGGTGTGAAAAGGCATTTGCCACAGCCATTCACCAGCGAAAGCTGACGTTGCTGGGCTGGCGGGAAGTTCCCGCGGATAACAGCATGATCGGGCAATCCGCCAAACGCACCGAACCGCGGATGAAAATGGTGTTCATCTCCGGTCCCAAGGGCATGGATCAACACACCCTGGACCGGGAACTTTACCTCGTGCGCAAGCAGGCTACCGAATCGGTACGGGCGGCCGAGTTGCCGCAAAGTGATTACTTTTATGTTTGCAGCCTTTCCACCACGGTGCTCATTTACAAAGGGCAACTTACCAGCGGACAGGTTCGGCAATATTTCCGCGCTGATCTGATGGATCCAGATTATCAAACGCACCTGGCATTGGTGCATTCACGCTTCAGCACCAATACGTTTCCCTCCTGGAGTCGGGCGCAGCCGATGCGGTTTATGGCGCATAATGGTGAAATCAACACGCGTCGTGGCAACAGCAATTGGATGCACGCGCGTGAAGGCATGTTTGCCGGCGGACCATTCGGGCGCGAGGTGGAACTGATTAAGCCGGTGATTGAAGGGGATTCCTCCGATTCCGGCGAATTTGATAACTGCCTGGAAATGCTGGTGCAAAACGGGCGGTCCTTACCCCACGCTGTGATGATGATGATTCCCGAAGCGTGGCAGAACCATGAATCCATGGATCCGCGACGGCGCGCATTTTATGAATACCACTCCTGCTTAATGGAACCCTGGGACGGGCCGGCATCCGTGGCGTTTACGGACGGCCATCTGATCGGGGCGGTGTTGGACCGCAACGGCCTGCGGCCCAGCCGCTATTACGTAACCAAAGACGATCTGGTCATTATGGCCAGTGAAGTTGGCGTGCTGGATGTTGAACCGGAAAATGTCGCACGAAAAGGTCGGCTGCAACCGGGGCGCATGTTCCTGGTTGATTTCCAGCAGGGCCGCATTATTGATGACTCTGAAATTAAATCGCAACTGGCGGCGGAGCACCCTTACGGACAGTGGCTGCAGGAACAGCGGATCACAGTTGATGAACTGGCCACACCAGCGGCGGTGCCGGGGTTTGGCCCGGAAACGCTGCTGACGCGGGCGCAGTGTCTGGGGTACACCACCGAAGATCTCATGAAGTTGTTGCTGCCCATGGGCACCAACGGCATGGAAGCTATCGGATCCATGGGTAACGACGCCGCTTTGGCATGTTTAAGTGATCAGCCGCGACTGGTGTACGATTATTTCAAGCAATCTTTCGCGCAGGTCACCAATCCGCCGCTGGATTCAGACAAAGAATATATTGTTATGAGTCTGGAAAGCTACATCGGCCCGGAGCGCAATTTGCTTGAGGCCGGCGAAGAACATTGCCACCGCCTGCTATTGCCCCAGCCGATTCTGACCAATGAACAACTCGCAAAAATTAAAGCCATGGATCATCGCGGCTGGAAGGCCCGCACCATCGAAGCGGTGTTTGATCGTGATGGCGGCGAATCGGCCATGACGGACGCATTGGACCGTATCTGTCAGGAAACCACGCAAGCCATTGAGGACGGATATCCTCTGGTCGTGCTGACCGATCGTGGCATGGATGAATCGCGTGTGGCGTTGCCCGCATTGCTGGCCTGCGGGGCGGTGCATCATCACCTGGTGCGGCAGGGAACGCGTACGCGGATTGGCCTGGTGGTGGAATCGGGTGAAGCACGGGAAGTGCATCATCATGCGATGCTGATCGGTTATGGAGCCGACGCGATTAATCCGTATCTGGCCTTTGAGACGCTGTGGAATCTGCGGCGTGAGGGGTTTATTGATTCGGCCCTTGATGATGACAAGCTCATTAAAAATTATATTAAGGCTGCCGGAAAAGGCCTGTTTAAGGTCATGAGCAAAATGGGCATTTCCACGCTGCAAAGCTATAAAGGTGCCCAGATATTTGAAGGCATCGGCCTGCACCGAAATGTCATTGACCGCTGCTTTGCGGGCACGGTTTCAAAAATAGACGGTGTGGATTTCCCGGTGTTATACCATGAGGCTTTGCGCCGCCATGAAATCGGTTATCCGATTCACCAGGGTGAAGTGCGGTTGCCGGTACTGCCGGAAGGCGGCCAATACTCCTGGCGTAAACAGGGCGAGCAGCATTTGCTGAACCCGGAATCAATCGCCAGTTTACAGGAGGCCACCCGGGGCAATAGCCGTGAGGCGTATGCCCGGTACGCGAAAATTATTAACGAGCAAAGCGGTCATCTGTGCACATTGCGTGGTTTGTTCAAGCTCAAAGCCGGTGATGCGCCGGTGATGCTGGCGGAAGTTGAACCGGCCAGCGAAATCGTCAAACGCTTTGCCACTGGTGCCATGAGCCTGGGGTCCATATCACCGGAAGCCCACGAGAGCCTGGCGATTGCGATGAATCGGATCGGTGGAAAGAGCAACACGGGCGAAGGCGGCGAAGATTCCCGACGCTTTACCAAGCGCGACGCCAACGGGGATTCTCGACGATCAGCCATTAAACAGGTGGCCAGCGGCCGGTTCGGTGTCACCATAAACTATCTGACCAATGCCGATGAATTGCAGATCAAAATGGCACAGGGTGCCAAACCCGGCGAAGGCGGACAGTTGCCGGGGCATAAGGTGGATGACTACATTGGCCGTTTACGCCATGCCACGCCGGGCGTGCAGTTGATCAGCCCCCCACCGCATCATGACATTTATTCCATCGAAGATTTGGCGCAATTAATTCATGACTTGAAAAACGCCAATCCCGCCGCCCGCATCAGCGTCAAACTTGTGGCGGAGGTCGGCGTGGGCACGGTTGCAGCGGGCGTATCAAAAGCGCATGCGGATCACGTGGTCATTGCGGGCCATGATGGCGGCACGGGTGCCTCGCCTCTGACGAGCATCAAACATGCCGGCACGCCATGGGAACTGGGTCTGGCAGAAACCCATCAGACGCTGGTACTTAATGATTTGCGGAGTCGCATTGTCGTGCAGGTGGACGGACAGTTAAAGACCGGGCGCGATGTCATTATCGGGGCCTTGCTGGGCGCGGAAGAATTCGGCTTTGCCACGGTTCCGCTGGTGACGCTGGGCTGCATTATGATGCGCGTATGCCATCTGAATACCTGCCCCGTAGGCATTGCCACGCAGGACCCCGTACTGCGGAAAAAATTTGAAGGGAAGCCCGAATATGTGGTCAACTTCATGTTCCTGCTGGCGGAAGAAGTTCGCGAACTCATGGCCTACATGGGCTTCCGAACCTTTAACGACTTAATCGGGCGCGTGGATCGTCTGGAAGTCGGGGAAGCGATCCGCCATTGGAAAGCTCAGGGCCTGGATCTGGCGCCGATACTTTCCCCGGCTGTGAAGGTTTATGACAACGTGGATGTGTACGCCACGAAAAAGCAGGATCACGGTCTGGAGGCGGCACTGGACAATGTCATTATCCGTGACGCCAGCGCGGCATTGGAAACGCGACAACCCGTGCGGTTGGAATATCCGATTAAAAATACCAATCGCACCGTCGGTACGACGCTAAGCCATGAAATCGCCAAGCGCTACGGCGAAGAAGGCTTACCGACAAATACTATTGAGCTTAAGCTCAACGGTTCTGCCGGGCAGAGCCTGGGCGCGTGGCTGGCCCGCGGCGTGAAAATTGAACTGGAAGGGGATGCCAACGATTATGTAGGCAAGGGCCTTTCCGGGGGCACCATTGTGGTGTATCCGGATCGTCGCAGCACGTTTAAAGCGGAAGAAAATATCATCATCGGCAATGTGGCTCTTTACGGAGCTACCAGCGGCAAGGCGTTTTTCCGCGGTATCGCCGGTGAAAGATTCTGTGTAAGAAATTCCGGAGCCAGTGCGGTGGCCGAAGCGGTGGGCGATCATGGGTGTGAATACATGACCGGTGGTCGCGCTGTGATACTTGGCCCGACGGGCCGGAATTTTGCCGCGGGCATGTCCGGAGGCATCGCATACGTGTACGATCCAGAGGATATTTTCCTGGCCCGCTGCAATCTGGCGATGGTTGAACTGGAAAAGGTAGTGGACCTTGGAGATATAGCCGAGTTGAAAGAATTGATTGAGGAGCATCAGAAGCTCACCGGAAGCACGGTGGCCAAGGCCATTCTGTCAGATTGGAAAGCAGCACTTACGCAATTCCACAAGGTCATGCCCATTGAGTATCGCAAGGCTCTGGAAAAGCGCGCGGCGATGGCCGGCGGCAATATCAAGCAGGAGGTAGGACATGGGTAAACCGACCGGCTTTATGGAATTCGCGAGGGAAATCCCGAACAGTCGCGCGGCCCGGTTGCGGGTGCTGGACTGGAACGAATTTCACGATCATCTACCGGATGACAAACTCCGCACGCAGGGTGCACGGTGCATGGATTGCGGCGTGCCATTTTGCCAAAGCGGCTGTCCGGTGAATAATCTCATTCCGGAATGGAATGATCTGATTTATAAGAATCAATGGAAGCAGGCCATCACGCGGCTTTGGCGCACCAACAACTTTCCGGAATTTACCGGTCGGGTATGTCCTGCGCCATGCGAAGGGTCGTGCGTGCTGGGCATTAACGAGCCTCCGGTGACCATTAAAAATATTGAACAGACGATTATTGATCATGCCTGGGAAAACGGCTGGGTAGTTCCACAACCCCCCGCCGTGCGCACGGGTAAGAAAGTCGCGGTGATCGGATCCGGCCCTGCGGGACTGGCGGCTGCTGATCAACTGAATAAAGCGGGACATCTAGTAACGGTGTTTGAACGTTCTGACCGTATCGGCGGACTGCTGATGTACGGTATTCCCAACATGAAACTGGACAAGCGTGCCGTGGTGGATCGCCGGACCAAACTCATGGAACAGGAAGGCATCACATTTGTGGTCAACACCCACGTTGGAAAAGATGTGGATGTACATGAATTGATGCATGAATTTGACGCCATGGTTTTAGCCTGTGGTGCCACGAAGCCGCGTGATCTGAAAGTTCCGGGCCGGGAGTTGGAAGGCGTTCATTTTGCCGTGCCATTTCTCCATGGCAATACCAAAAGTCTGCTGGATTCCAACCTGCAGGATGGGCAATATCTCTCGGCTAAAGACAAAGATGTCATTGTTATCGGGGGTGGCGACACGGGAACCGATTGCATCGGGACCTCGTTGCGGCACGGCTGCCGCAGTCTGGTCAATTTTGAACTTATGCCCCAGCCGCCGGGCACGCGCGCTGCGGATAATCCGTGGCCGCAGTGGCCGCGCATTTACCGCACGGATTACGGCCATGAAGAAGCAGCCGCAACATTTGGACATGATCCACGAAACTATGGTCTGCTGACCAAGGAATTTCTGGGTGATGAGCATGGCCATGTGAAGGCTGTGAAATCCATTGAAGTGCAGTGGACCGCAAGCAACGGCAAAATTGCGATGTCAGAAATGCCGGGCACGGAAAAAATCTGGCCGGCGAATCTGGTGCTGCTGGCGATGGGATTTCTTGGCCCTGAAGATTCGATTGTAAAACAATTGGGGCTGGAAACCGACGCACGTACCAACTTCAAGGCGGATTACGGCACGTATGCGACATCCGTTGAAGGGGTCTTTGCCGCCGGCGATTGCCGCCGAGGACAATCGTTGGTGGTTTGGGCGATTAATGAAGGCCGCGGCGCAGCACGCCAATGCGACCTGTATCTGATGGGTCGCACCGAATTGCCATAAGGTTCAGAGGCGTGCGGGAGTGGCGTGCAAAATCTCGCGCTCGCATAGAGTGTGGCAGGGCAGCAATCGCGGAAAAGCCAGGAGGTATTTATGCCGGTAGATCGCCGAGGCTTTCTTAAATTTTCCATCGCTGGTGCGGCGGCCATCGCAAGGCGGCATTCCCGGAGCGATGCCTCCGGGTTCAGGCCGGGAATGGCAGCCTTCAATGGCAACGGCCTTGACGAAATCCCCCCGCCGCGCGGCTTAAAGGTCAGCGCCAACCATCGCTTCCTGATGGATGCGCAAAGCGGAAATCCGTTTTTTCTCCTGACCGATACTGCGTGGAACATCAATGCGTTAACATATCAAGATATTGATTTGTATCTGCGCAATCGTCATGCCCACGGTTTCAGTGCCTTTATGTTCACCCTGAATTTTTACCCCCAGGCGCAGGAAGCCAATCGGTATGGGCAGAAGGCGTATGTGGGCACCGACCACACAACCCTGGATCCCAGGTACTTTGAATATTGTGATTATATTATCCGCACGGCAGCGAAGTACAGGCTGTATGCGATGGTATTTGCCATGTGGGGCGGAAAAAAATCCGGCACAATGAACCGATATACCGTAAGCCAATTGCATACCATCGGCCTGCGGCTGGGCGAACGGCTCAAACGTCACGACAATGTAATTCTTGTGGCCGGTGGCGAATCCAGCCCGCCCTACATTGGGGTAACGTATGTCAACGCGATCGGCAGCGGCCTGAAAGCCGGCTGCGACGGCAAGCATCTTGTGAGCGTGCATCCCTGCGGGAACCGATCGGATTCCGAATTTTATTCCCGCTCCCCCTGGCTGGATTTTTATATGATTCAAGGATCATCCAGCCGGCATGGTCGTCATTATGATATGACCAAACTTATCACCCATGACTACAACATAAAGGCCGTCAAACCCACGATGATTGCTGAGAATTATTATGATTCCGGCACGACCCAGCCCCCCGTACTTCAGAGGCGCGGGCTGTATCTCTCGGTTTTTGCCGGTGCCTTCGGCTGCGCGTATGGGCATGATGCCCTGTGGCAGATGTCGCCGCATACGGCCCAACGGTGGATGCTGGAAGGCTTTCCCCCCGGCGTGCAAAATTGGAAAGATGCTCTGAACACGGCTGCCGTGAAACCCTTGCACTTTATTCGGAAACTTTTATATTCCCGCCCTTATTTCACACGCATACCGGATCAGTCCATTATTTTAGCCGGACAGGGCAAATCCATCGCGGATCGCGTGCAGGCAACCCGCGACGGGACACCGGAACGGCATGATGCAACGTACTTGATGGCGTATGCCGCCGCACCGACGGATATAATGCTTCATACGGGAATTATCCCAGCCCAGCGGCTTAACGTCTGGAGGTTTAATCCGGCAACCGGCACCACGGCGGTTATTGGGAAGAACCTTGTGAATACCGGTGAGTTGGCGGTAAACAAAATCCCGGGCGAAGTCGACACGGTTATCATCGTTGATAATGCCGATAAGCATTACCTGCCGCCGTAAAGCTGCGCAATTCAGATGCTGGTTGTGGCCGGCGGACAATGAGTTGAAGGCAGAGAGTAATCCAACGCCCAATGTTATTGTTTTTTACTCTCTAAGAATTGAATCATGACGCATACCGCCCCGCCCCTCATAAGCATTATCATTCCGACATTTAATCGCGCCGCTCTTTTGCCACGCGCCATTGACAGTGCTCTTGGACAAACCCACCCATCCTGTGAAGTAATCGTGGTTGACGATGGGTCTACCGATAATACCGCCCTGATCGCGGCACACTATGGGGATAAAATACAGTACATCCGCCAGAGCAATGCCGGTGCCAGTGCGGCCAGAAATCGTGGCGTAAATGAGGCACGCGGATCGTTGATTGCTTTTCTTGATTCAGATGACACGTGGCACCCGGAGAAACTTGCGCGTCAGGCGGCTTTATTTACCACTGCGGCGATTGGTGCTGTGCATTGTGCCATTCGCGTGGAGCATACAGACCGCCCCGGGACCAAGGGGATTTACTATCCCGGCGACAGGCTATCTCTGCATGACGTGTTGGCGTTAAGAATACCCTGGCCAACAGCGATGATGGTGCGACGGGATGTACTGACGGAAATAGGCGGATTTGACGAAACTCTCGTGGCGTCGGAAGACTGGGAACTGTGCATTCGCATCGCACAAAAATATAGTCTTGTCGGCATTCCCGAAGTACTGGCTTATTACCAGGAAGGCACACCGGGACATCTTTCCGGGGTTCAGAGCCGGTATTCCATGGAGTGCCGCATTCAGCACAAGTACCGGAAGTTGCTGGCGCGCCACTGCCCGGATTGCCGCCGATCTCTGAACGCCGCCCGGAAAATTCAGCAGGATTGGCATTTTGCACAACTTTGTGACTTGTCACGCCAGGCTTTTTATGCCGGACGTTTTTCCGAATTCCTGCGCTATCGTTTTACCGCAGTCGCGTTTGACCCCATACGGGCGATCCGTGAAGCGCCGGGCGTATTGGCTAAAAACCTCCTGCGCAGAAAACCCGAACCCTGCCCCAACAGCCCGGAAATTTAACCCTGATTACCTCATGCGTTGCGATGCTCCGCATAGACGCGGTACGGCACCACTGTGGCGGCGGCGATGGCGGTAGCTTGATCTACCGGGCGCAGGCACATAGCCAGCACATTTTTCCTGCCCGCGGCATGGAGCCAATTATCCGGCATATAAAATTCCCGCTGGCCGCCATGCTGCCAATACCGGCCAATTGCGTGGCCGTTTAAGTAGAGAAATCCATTTCCCGCGGCTTCCAGACGCAGGCACCAGGGAAGCCAAATATTGCCTTGCACCGCAGGCAAAGCGAATTCCATGCGGTACCAGTTTAGCAATGCAGGCGGCGTATTGGCAGACGAGCCAACGCTTTGCGAAGGCCACTGTGAATCATCAAATTCCGCATGGTGCCAGCCGTTGGCAATACCGGTGGGTTTTCCCGAAAGAAACAGAGTGCCGGTCTGCTGTCCCCAGGCGTTGGCATGGTGCAGCAGTTGCGCTTCGCCAAGGCCGCCCCAACTGCCTAATTCCTGCACCACAATGGCAATAACGTTGCGCCCGGTCCGCAAGGATTTAGCCATATCGGTTGCTGCGCCGGCTCCGCCCATCATCCCCATTGCCCGGCCGTTGACGAACAGCCAACCGCGGCTGGAAACCACACCAAATCGCAGGACGGTTTTACCGGCCTGCAATTCATCGGCGGTCAGGTGGATGGCGGTGCGATAAATGGCCGCCTTCCGATGGCCGATCTGATGGGGACGAAGGCCTGTGATGTTCACTTGCTGCCAGGAGCTATCGTCAATGTTCGGCTGGATTCCACGGAGCTTTTCCACATGGCGGGGAAGTTTGATCATCTGCATCCGCCAGTTCGCTATCACGCCTTCATGCGGACTATACGGCATAAGGCCCGTGTTCTGAATACCAAATCCTTCCTGCATATTCCATCCGCTGTTGGCATGACCGATGTTCTCGTACAGCAGGGTCGCTTCGATGGTGCCGGAAATTTCGCCCGTTAGCGGGACAATAGACGGCGATCCGCTCGTGGTAATCGGATGACATATTTTTCCGTTAATCAGCGCAATCGCGGAATCCTGCCCCGCCAAGGCAAGCGCCAAAGCTGCTGAACCGCGGGAACTGTGATTTTTAACAGCGATGGCGGCGCGGTAATAACTTAAGCCGCTGTCATAAACGCCCATTTGTGCCAGCGTCTTGCCTTCGGGCACCGCGTGCCACTGGGTGGGAAGTTCATCAGCATGATGTTTGAGCATTTTAATTGGAACTTCCGCTGGTAAATCAGTGGGCCGCTTTGGAAGGCGTTGAACTTCCGGCAGCCATTGGCCCCCCGCCGCGTCCGTGGCATGGGCGGGCAGATAAAGAATTTTGAAATCAGCGGCACTTAGATGATAGGAAACGGACAAGTTGCGGAAGTTCCCGACTGAAGCGGTGAACCGCCCGCTCTGGCTGCGGGAACGATTGGAGTTAAATACAAATATATATGTTCCGCCATCCGGAGATCGGCGAGCCCCGATTTGGATACTTTTCCCAGCGCCTTGAACCTGGATTGGCGCATGGACCGCTCGTGCCAGAGCCGGACCGTGTGTTTTGAGCATTTCGCCGATGGCTTTTACCTTTAACCATTTGGCACCTACGCCGCCGCATTCACGTATTGGCGCGCTGTAGTCATAGGTTGTTGCCACGTTGAGTCCCGCGCGGCCGTCAAAATTGGTTCCCCCGAAAAGCATATAGTAGTTTAAGGCGGTCATGCCGTGCTGCATGGAATACAGAGTCAGGGCGTTAATCTGCTCCGGGCTAACATTGTCAGGATAGTTATCGGAATCGGTTTTGAGCGTAGGCTTGGCTTCCACACTGGTAAAATATCCGCCCTGCATTTCCGCTGCCATCACGGGCGCATTTTTCTGGGCCGTGCGATAATGGTGAATGCGATGGCCCATGGCCGGTAGCTGCCATCCGGGATAACGATCAATGGTGTCAAAGACCTGGCCGGCGATTTTGGCGTGGCTGCCGATGATAAAGCCTGCGAGATT
>JAJZGH010000174.1 GCA_021798635.1 Planctomycetota bacterium
GACGGTGCGGTTGGGGTCCAACGGCCATAATGATGGTCCAAGTCCGGTAAATCACTGCGGATAACGGTCCGAAATTGGTGATTTTTATGCCCAACGCGAACCGATAAAGTTAAAGGCACGCGGTGTGAATGTCCGAATACATCAGCGAAGCCTATAAGTAAGGGCGTTACGCCATGCAGGCGAAAGTGAACAGGGAATGTCTTAAGGGCTGGATAAACGCTGAAGATTGGTAACGGGGCAGAATATGACAGAAACACCCTCTGCAAAAGGACATGAGAATGTGCCGCGCCTGGAATGTCCGGAAATTGGATTATCGGCAGCCGGTTCCGCCGTAGTTCCTGTCGCGGGTGTTGTTGATGTTGTCGGGGCCGGAATTAGCACTGGGGATGTGCGGAAATGGTTTGTATTACAGACTAAAAGCCGTCAGGAAAAAGTGGTGTGCGATTTTTTCCGCGACCGCCAGATCGAATATCTGCTGCCGCTGGTGGCGAAAACCACCTATTACGGCAAACGCAAAGTAAGATCTGAACTGCCGCTTTTTCCGGGCTATGTTTTTGTTCGCAGTGCCATCCAGGATGCGTATGCAGCCGATCGGACCAATCGGCTGGTTCGCATCATTCCAGTATTTGACCAAGCCCGAATAGAAGAGGAACTTCGCAGCCTGGCGCGGGCCTTGGAAGCCCAGTCGCCCTTTGATCGGCATCCGCAGCTTGTGGCGGGGGTACGTGTTGAGGTAAAATCAGGTCCGCTGCAGGGTGTGCGGGGCGTAGTGGAAAGCCGACTGAAAATGGATCGTCTGATTTTGCAGGTTGAAATCCTGGGCCAGGCGATCAGTGTTGAGGTTGATACCGACTTGCTGGCGATCCTCGAAGAGATGCCGGCAGTAGCTGCAAGCAATACGGGTGGCGTTCGGGCGGCGTAAAGCTGCCGATATAAAAGCGCCGCCGCAAACTCGGGGAAAATAGTCCCCTGATCCCTTCGCGCTAAAAATCCGCGCAAGCGACAATAGCGGAGCTTTGGCCAAATTTAATGCAAAAGCCGATCTCCCGGGCCGCCGCGGTGGCGAACATTAATAGAGAAAAGCCATTGACCACGATTGCTGTAAACACTCAACGCTGTGCCATTGCTCCACAAGATCGCATTAAACGCGTCTATCTTCTGGCGGCGGGGCTGCTGGTTTTTTTGACCATGCTGGTGCAGCATCGGGCCTGGCACGATGTATTTTCCATTGCCTTAAATGATCAGGATTCCAGCCACATTTTGCTGGTGCCGTTTTTGGCGGTCTGGCTGATATGGGTGCGTCGCCAGCGCTGGCGTGAATGCCGCCTGTCGGGCCGCTGGATGGGACCCGTGGTGTTGCTGCTGGGGGCGGCGACGAGTAATTTCGGCGTGGATTATGGCATGGCCGTATTCTGGCATTTTGGATCCCTGCTTATGGCTTTCGGGGCGGTTGTCGCAGTTTTGGGATTTGATATCGTACGGAAATTTTTCCCGGCCTTCCTGATGCTGCTGTTTCTGGTGCCGGTGCCCGCAACCGTGCGGCAGGCCATTTCGGTTCCATTGGAACATCTGTGTGCGCTGCTTAGCCAGCAGATTCTGGAAATTGTGGGCGTCACGGTATCCCGTGCGGGCAATGTTTTAATCGTCAATGGCGTGAAAGTGGAGATTGCCGAAGCGTGTGACGGAATGCGCATGGCCATTGCGTTGATGGTGCTGGTGGCCACCTTCACGCTTAGTATTCCCATGAATCGCTGGGCGCGGGCCGTATTCCTGATTTTAAGCCCGGTGGTGGCGCTGCTTTGTAATATTATCCGACTTGTTCCCACAGTGTGGGTATTTGGTAAGTACCCTCATGCGGCGGCGGAAAATTTTCATAATATGGCCGGCTGGCTGATGCTTCCAATCGCATTTTTCCTGTTCTGGTCCGTATTGCGGCTGTTACGCTGGGCCTCAGTGCCGGTAGCCCCGTTCGGTCTGGCCTACGACCCGTAAAACGAGGCATGAGCGCATCAGGTTGGTCAACTCGACCTGCTTGAAAAACTGTTGGGACGGATCATTGTCCCGGAGGCGGTTGTCGCAGAACTTGCCCCGGGCCGTCATCTTCTTCTCAATGTACTGCACAGGCTCCTAGCCGCTATCGATAATGCTGATAGGCGCTGAATAATGATGACACGACCGCCTCCGAAAAATATTGAAGTCGTCGACGACGCGATGGCCGAGGTCTTGCGAGCAAAAACCGGCGCGCAGCGGCTGGCCATTGCCAGTGGTATGTATGCCAGTGCCCGGCGCATGCTTATCGGTCACTTAAAAGCCGAAAATCCCAAGTGGAGCGACGCGCAGATTTCCGCGGAGGCTGCGCGGAGGTTGTCGCATGGAGCAGTTTGACCTTTTGCGGTACGCCACGGGCGTGCTGGAAACCATGCGACTGCGGTACTTTGTCACCGGGTCAACGGCCACGATTTTTTACGGTGAAGTTCGATTCACCAACGACATCGACATCGTTGTGGACTTGCCAGGATAATTTTATGGCCAAACCAACTACTACAGCATCTTCCCGCACGCCGGCCTGGCTGGCCTGGGCACCGGCGTTTGCCTGTGTCATTCTGCTGGCCGCTATTGAGGCGCGCGGGTACTTTGAAAAGCCTCCCAGGCAGGCCGGCGCGTATTTGGCGCATGTGCACGCCCTGGCGGAGACGATGCCGAAACAGTTCGGCCACTGGAGCGGCCGCGATGTGCCATTACCGCTTTCCGCTGTCCATCTGTTGCAGCCCAATGTGGATTTCTGCCGCAATTTTAATAACGGCAAAACCGGTGAGCAGGCCACGTTAATGGTCATTGACTGCTCGGACACGCGCAATCTTTCGGGCCACTATCCGCCGAATTGCTATCCGGGTAACGGCTGGATACTGGATAAATCAACGCCGGAAACCTGGGTGATAAACAAAACACCCATCACGGGAATGGAATATAAGTTCCATCGGGGGGCATTTGATACTGAATCTCATATATATGTAGATGATTTTTTCATCATGCCGGACGGCAAATTTCTCGCAACGGAACGGGAATTTCTCCATGAGTCCGGAAGCTTTAATGAAAGAGTGTTTGGGGCCGCGCAGGTGGAACTTACTCTACCTGGCGACATGCTTCCCGCTGATCGAATGCAGGTATTTCACAGTCTGATTGGCGCGAACTGGAAGCTCATTAGTGCAATTTTACACGGAGTATCCAATGAATCCGCAAAATGACAGTATGGATTACGCGCCAACATCCCTGCGGCCGGAAATGACGCCCGGACCGGTGCAGTACGCCGATTCCGGCGACGCGATGGCCAACCCCCTGTTGCTGATGCATCGATTTCTCACCGGTCGCTACCACTGGGCGATCCTTTTGGGGCTGGTGCTGGCGGTCGCCGGAAGTGCCTTGGCGTATAAGAGCCTGAAACTGGTATACACCAGCACCGGGCTGGTGCGCATCTTGCCGTACCTGCCCCGCATTTTGTACACCACATCGCAAAATGAAGCCATGCCCATGTTCAGTGCGTACATTAATTCTCAAACGGCGTTGATTATGAGTTCCCGTACCATTGATCTGGCCATGCAGAATCCCAAATGGCAAGCTTTGCATCGCGGCATTGATGCGCTGGCCAAAGCCCGATTCGCGCGTGAACTCACCGTGACTCATAAGCCGGGAAGCGAATTAATTTATGTCAGCTACACCAGCAAGGACCCCGTTGTGGCGCAAATCGGCGCTGATGCCGTCATCGGTGCCTACCGTCAACTTTACAGCCACGGTGATTCCGCAACGCAAAGTCTGCAAATCAGCGCCCTGCGTGACCGTCAGACCGTGTTGCAAAATGAATTACAAAGTGATCAGGATCAGATCACATCGTTGGCCAGTCAGTACGGCGCGGACGGCCTGGGGACGGTCTACAATTACAAGCTCGGCTTGATGAATGAACTGGATACCCAATGGCAGGAAGCCCGCATCGCCCTGGCCAAGGCCGGCTCCAGCGCCGTGACGGCCAAAGGGAAAAACGGAAAGCCAAAAGTTGCCAAAACGCCGCCGGCTCCCGCGTATGATCCCCAAGTGGCGCAGTTTGAACTGGAAGTTCTGGCGCTCAAAAAGTCGATCAAGGAACTCGAGCTATCCGGTCTGGGGCCAAACAATCATCGCATCATGACGTTGCAATCCAGCCTGGATGCACTGCGTGACGAAATGCGCAGCTACCAGGCCGGTTTAACAGGCAAAGGAGCACCCATTGCCCCGACCATGCCCGGCGAGGCCCTGTCGTTACCTCTGCTGAAGGCGCGCGAACGCCAACTGCGAATTCTGTATAAGTCTGTCAAGGCACAAACCCTTGATCTGGGCGGCCGATTCGCCAAAGTGCAGAACCTCCAGACCCAAAGCCAGGATTTGCGCCAGCAGTTGCACACCATTAAATCGCGCATGGACGCCATCAATATGGAATCCGCTACGGGGGGACGCATCCGTGTTGAAAGCACGGGCGATTTCCCGGCGGCCCCGACAACCAAGTCCCGTCATCTGCGGCTTGCGGCTGCCGCGGCCGCCGGACTTGGCGGCATAATCGTGGGCTTCGGACTGATTTTGCTGTGGGGCTTCCTGCACGGAAATCTTCGTTCAGTCGGTGACATGCAGATTACGACGCTGAATTCTTACCGGATCCTCGGTGCCGTTCCACAATTGCCGCCCAACGGCGCAGCCACGCCGTTGGAACTGGCCATTGGTGCACACAGTGTTCATCGCATCCGGGGCCTGTTGCAGGTGCGACCGCATTCCGGCGGCAGTCAGGCCATGGCCCTGACCAGCCCAACTGCGGGCACCGGAAAAACCAGCATGGTTCTGGCCCTGGGAATGTCCTATGCCGCTTCGGGCATGAAAACATTGCTGATCGATGCGGATGTGGTTGGCGGCCAACTCACCGATCGCATGGGTATTTTGCGTTCCCAGCGCCTCGGTGATGTCATGGTCAAACAGAAAATGATCACCCGTGAGCAACTTAAGGAAGCCCTTGCCGCAGCGGGTGAATCCAAACGTCCTTTAGGCTCGGAGCTGCTGAATCTCGGTTACATTGACCATGAAATACTTGACAAGGCGTTGCAGTTGCAGCGCTTAAGCAAACGCGGCCTGATGGACGCTGTAGCCGGCAAGCCGCTGGATGAATGTGTGGTACATACCAAGATTCGGAATCTCGATGTGCTGCCGCTGGGGCGCACCAAAGCCCATCATGGTGCCCGCATGTCTCCGGCATCCATCCGGGCGATGCTGGCGCACGCCAAGGAACAATATGATATGGTGCTGGTGGATACCGGCCCGGTGCTGGGGTCTCTGGAATCGGCGCTGCTGGCCAGTCAGGCTGACGGTGTGCTGATGGTGGTGGCCCGTGGTGAAAGCCGAAACCTTTCCGGACGTGCTGCGGATTATCTCGCTTCGGTTGGAGCGCACCTGGAGGGGGTCGTATTTAACCGCGCCACCGAACGTGATATGCAGCGGCAGTCGTATAGTACCTCGTTGGAAAGCTTTACCAGTGCCGCACCCGCATCGGATAATGCCCTGGCGGTGCAGAATGATGTTGATCGCCTCAAACCGCTGGTGCCGCTTGGCCCGCTGGCGATGGCGGTTGCGGCCTCCAGCAGCATGCAGGATGAAGACGAAAAATGACCCTTCTGGCGGATCAGAATTTGTACACTGCCATGAAACCCGGAGCCAATGCGCTGACGGTATGGGGATATTCTGCCACCGCGCTGCATGATGTGTTCTGGTTATCCAGAGAAGTTGCCATCGTGCGGCCCGGTGCCGGCAAACCCATTGCGCCAGATGCACGACTGTTTCTGCTGGTTCCCGAAGGAAAGTTATTTCGTCTGCACCTGCGGCTGGTCCTGGATCAATTATTTTGGATGCCGCGGGCTATGTATTTTATCGGATTTCATCCGCCAACCCGCAGCAAACGTGCTGCGGACGCCAAGCCGTCATCGCCCGTGGCCGATCAGGGTGCCGGGTCAGCGCATGAATCCGTCGCGAACCGCAATGGTAAGTCTCATGAACCGGCCGCCCGCGCGGCACTTACGCCCCACCGGGATATTGCCGAATACTGGAATACCATCCATACTGCGGGTAACGTATGGATGGCCCTGCGGCGACACTATCCGGATTTTGGCTCGATCAAAGTGCCGGGTATTGCGTATGAAGACACAGGGTGTCAGGCCATGGGTTATCTTCAGGCTCTAGCGCGGGACTGGCCCGATCCGGACGCTGCCATTGCCGGCATCAGCCGCCTGGCGCATCGTGTATATGGGCCAACATGTGTTGATATATCCATGTTAAAAGCCCATACGCGGCCCCTTTGGATTGGCCATGGCCGTGACAGCGATAATACTGCTGCTTCCTGCGGGATATTGCCTGATGCAGTACCGGCCGGAAAGCCCGACGAATCACCAAGCGAGAGGAAATAATGAATTCACGGCAACGCATGAAACGCCGCCTGCTGATACTTGGCGGCGTTATTCTGGCCCTGGTGGTGCTTGGTGGGGCGCTGGTAATCTATCGCAAGCACAGCATCCATCAGCACTTCCTGCAGCTTCGCGCCCGGGGACTAGCTGCAGTAAAAGCCGGACAATATGAAGTAGCCCTGGGAGACCTCGGCGCTTATCTGGGACAGGATCCCACCGATCTGCCCTCGCTGGAAGGCTATGCTGCCGCCAGCCTGAAAGTCCCGCAGCCCGGTGGGAAAAATCTTTTTCAGGCTGCCTCGGTCATCAAGCAGATTCTTTACCAGAAGCCCCATGACCTCGCGTATCAGCAGAAGCTCGTCAAATTGCTGGCCGAGCTGAATTACAACGTGGAATGTGTAACCCTGGCCCATCAGATGCTGGCCAGGAATCCCAACAATCTGGCGGCCCTTGAATCCGAGTCCAAGGCTTACGGCAGGCTGCGCAAATTCAAACGCGCCTTTGCTGCGGCCAACAAGGCGTTTCAGTTGTCACCGGATCGCATCCAAAACGGTTTTCTTGCTTTGGACATGCTGTATCAGCAGCAGTTGCCCGCCGGCACACTGACCCACTGGTCCGACACATTTCTGGCCAAAGTGCCGGCGAACCCGGTGTATCAGGTACTTGGCAGCGCCGCGGCCGCATTAGCCGGCCAGCCGGCAACCGCCAAACGCCTGGCACTTCAGGCTGCAGCAAATCCGAATCTGCCGGAAGGGGTTATTCTGCCGTTAATGCGGCAGTTGGATTCTCTACAGCTTTATTCCCAGGCCACCGCCATGCTAAAGCACGCTGTGCGCCATGGTGCGTCAGTTCCCATTCTCGAGGCATTATGTGAACGACTTTACCAGCAGGGAAATGACGCGGCAGTCTTGCAACTCACGGGGGCGAAATCAACGGGACATCCCATGCTTCTGGCCTACCGTGCCCGCTCGCTGATCAGTCTGGATCATCTTCATCGGGCCGCGAAGATTCTTCAGGTGCTTAAAACGATTAAAACTCCGGTTGCCGGTCAGTGGTACGCGGTTTTGAACCTGCAATTAACGCCCCACGTATCCGATTTCGCCCGGATGAAGATTCTGCGTATGGCCGCGTCCACTTTTCCTGGTCAGGCATACTTCGTTGATTTATTGGGAAGCGGATACCAGCATGTGGGGGAACTGGAACTTGCCTTGCTTGAGTGGCAAAGTGCCGCACGCCTGGCCCCCACCTGGCCCGAGCCTGTTTTGCATCTTGCCATCGGGCTGGTAAGGGCAGGACATATCCAGGCGGCAACGGTGCTGGTAAAGCGGGCCGCGCAACTGGCACCGGATAATAAGCGGGTGCTCATGGACCAGATACGTGTTCAGGCCACCGCCACGGCTGTAAATAAGCCGCAACGTGTGAAAGCATTGCTGCATTCCATTGAGGCGGTGCAGCAAAGATTTCCCGGCAAAACTATTCTCATTTCCGAACAGATACGCTGCTGGATAGCCTTAAAGCACTTGGGGTCGGCACGTAAGGCCATTGCCGCCGCGTTAACGTCTAATCCGCCCCATAAGCTTTCCACACTATTGAATATTTATGCGGTCAATAATCTTAATAAGCTGGGCATGGGTCAAACGATTCTAGCCGGAGCGGAAAAAATATACGGACTTCGACCGCGTATTGCCCTGGCGTATGCCGGGCGATTGCTGCGGGCCAAGCACCCCAGGCAAGCCATGGCGTATTTAAAATCCCACCGTAAAACGGCTGGCGCTGCCGCGGCACAATGGGATTTGGCAATGGCAGAATATCTGTCGGCCACTAAAAATGCGGCCGCCTCCAAAGCCTGGAAAGTGGCCGCCCGGGCGGACGCGCATAACGCCCATGCCCAGTGGCTGGCCCTGTCGGTCCCCGGTTTGCAGACGGATCGTTCGTTTATCCTTAACACATTTACACGTCTGCAAGCCATCATCGGCCAAAACGGTTTTTCATGGAAAATGGCCAAGGCCGGCTGGCTGGTCAATCACAGCACGGGCAAAAAAGACCTGCTGGCCGCCCGGAAATTGCTGACGCAAAGTATTCGCACGTCACCGGATGTGCTGCTGCCGCACCTGCTTCTATCGCAAATTTATCTCAAAACTTCCGACCAGGTTGATGCGATCAGTCAGCTTCAGGTGGCTGCCGCCCTGGCACCACAGAATGCCGGTGTCGCCTTGCAACTGGCGCAGTTGTATCAAAGTGAAGGCGACAGTCAGCACGCCCGCCAATACCTGCAACAAGTGGCTGATTCCCCCGTTGCCACCCCGGCCCAGCAGCGCCAAGCCGCCGCCTTATTTGTTGCCGATGGGCAACCCAGTCAGGCCATTGCGTTGTTACGTCGCTCGCAACGGGCAGGAAAATCCACGATGGGTGATAATCTGATTCTTGCCGAACTCTACCAGCAGGAAGGGCGTAATCATTCTGCCGCCCGGCTTTTTGGACGCTTATTGAAAGCGCCCGACGCCCCCATCATCGCGGCCGCCAGCCGATTTTACGCCCAGCAGGGCCAAAACGCGAAAGCCGCGCAAACTCTGTCGCTGTTAAAAAATATCAAACTTACCCCCGGCATCGCTGACCTTATCTATGGCGATTACTACGCGGATATCGGCAACGCGAAGCAGGCTTTGGCTGCTTATCAAGCTGCCGTCGCGGCCGCACCAAAAAATGAGTTGGCCTGGTACCGTCTCCTGGCCCTGGATATGCGGCTTGGTGATGTCAAAGCGGTTCGCGAAGCGACCCGTTCGGCCGTCCGCGCATTGCCTGATGACAAAACGCTGGCCTTTGTGCATGAGAATCTCGGTACTATCAACCCCTTGATTACCAATGCCGTTTTACGTCCCCTCGCCGTGGCACTTCTGGCCAATCCGCCCGTCGCGGCCGCACAGAATGTGGTCCAGATTGTCGGCACGTCCGTCGCCGCAAAGCCCAAACTTGTTGATTTTTCCGCACAACTTTCCGGCCTGGCCAAGCAGCATCCGCGCTTCGCCGCTTTGCAAAACGCCGCCGCACAGTTCCTGATTTCCGCCGGCCATCCCGGGCAGGCCGCAGTTGTGGCGCTTAGTGCTGTGCGCATGTTCCCCACCGGTGTTACGCCGGCACGTCTGGCTGCGGTGGCGTTTGCCGCGTCGCACCAATGGTCGCAGGCCTTAAGCGCTGCGCAAACCTGGGCGAAACGCAGCGCTGCGGATCCAACCTCGGCAATTGTGCTTGAATCCGTCGCCTATCTGAATCTCGCTGAACCCCATGCGGCTGTGCGAACACTGTCCCCCTATTTGAGGGCGGCATTAAAAGATCCGGCCCAAGACCCCGGCGTTATCGCGGCGTATCTGCAATCGCAAATTGCTCTGCACAATATGACAGAACTTAAACGCGTGCTGCTGCCGCTGTTATCCCAATCATCAAACTGGCGGCAATTTGCCCTTAACATTGCCAGCCGGGAATTACCGGCCGGAACCGCCGAATTGTGGCTGCGTCGGGTGGCCGCCGCAACTCCGGCCACCGCCGTAACCGAACAGCAGCACTTGGCGCAGGGCTGGTGGGCCGTGGGTCAGCGGGTGGGCAGTAAAGCGGATCTCAATGAGGCCGCCATGTTGCTGGCCAGCTTACTGAAAACACAAAAAATGCCCCCCGAACAGATGGGGTCCCTGCTGGCCGAATTGGCCACCGTGCAACTGTCCGCCGGTGAAACTGCTGTAGCCGTTACCAATTATCGCCATGCCCTGAAACTCAACAGCCAACTGCCGGTGGCCCAGAACAATCTGGCCATGCTGATGGTGCGGCAGAAGGGTGCCAATTTAGCCGAAGCCCGATCATTCGCCCGCTCAGCGGTGAAGCTGGCTCCGAATGTCGCCGCCTATTGGGACACCCTGGCTTTGGTGGAATCCCGCATGGGCCATGTGAAATCAGCGGTGAAAGCCATCGGATCGGCCATGAATATTGATCAAACTGATCCTGAATGGAGCGTGGATCTGGCCCGCATCCTCGTTCGCGCCGGGGATATGAAGCAAGCCGCCGCCGTGCTGCATAAAATCGACCCGCAGAAGGTGAATTCCCCCCAAGTGCCGGCCAGCGCCAAACAGCACTACAACACCCTGATGCAGCGCATCAAGTGACGGTGGTGAGCAAGAAGTTAGGAGTTAGGAGATAGGAGCGAGCATCTGGCATCTGGCATCGAGCATAATGTTAGCCGGCAGGTTTATCCCGCCGGGCCAACTGAAAGCGCCAGCGCTTCCCAAAAATGCCAGATGCCAGATGCCAGATGCTAAATGCTAACTACTGCAATTACTGCCCAATACTGCATATACTGTTAAAGATGTCACCGGGCCACCCGGTCGGGCTTGGCTTAATTAAGTGTGTATGAT
>JAJZGH010000175.1 GCA_021798635.1 Planctomycetota bacterium
GCTGGGAAAAAGAATATCTTCAGTACCTAAGCCCGCAATGGCTGAAGATGATGAGCTTTGACGTGGTGGAAGCCCGGCGGCTCAACATGGGCGTAGACATGACGCAAGGCACCGGCTGGAATATGGGCGGCCCGGGAATTGTGGGTGATTATGCCTCGCTATTTGCCAAAGCCATCGCCTTTGAAGCCCCGGCGGATGCGGGAACCGCATGGCATGTGGATCTGCCGCGGGAAAAAATTCTTCACCTGCGGGCGTTTAGCCGAGCCGGCCAGCGCAAGGATCTCAAACCAAGCCAGATCGGTTCGGATGGCACCGTCAACTGGCAACGCCCCGCCGGCGCATGGATGCTGGTGGCGCTGGTGGGCCATCCCGGTGCGCATGTGAAACGGGCCGCTCCCGGCGGCTGGGGCATGATGCTTAACACGGTTTACCCCCCTGCCATGGCGTTTTATCTGCAGCGCTTCACCAAAGCATTTGCCACGCCCGGTGTGCAGATACCGCAAACAATGTTTCATGATTCTTATGAATACATGACCAATGTGCCAGGCGGTTATGGAGAGTGGTCCGCGGATTTCTTCGACAGTTTCAAAAAGCTGCGGAAGTATTCTCTGGAGGATCAACTGCCGGCTCTGGCGGGCCATGGCGATCCGGAGACTATTGCGCGGGTGAAATCAGATTATCGGGAAACGGTTTCTGACGTCATGGTCGATGAGGTATTTTCCCAGTGGACGCACTGGTGCCACCAGCATGGAATGCTCAATCATAATCAGGCGCACGGCTCACCGACGAATCTGCTGGATTTTTATGCTGTCGCGGATATGCCCGAGCCGGAAAATAATTTCGGCACACCCGACACCGTCGGCCATTGCGACCCGTTGATTGCCAAGTTTGCTTCATCCGCCGCCCATGTACCGGGCAAGCGTTGGGTTTCATCGGAAACGGGCACGTGGCTGGCCGAGCATTTTAAGGTCACCTTGGCGGATATGAAAAAGTTGGTGGATCAGTTTTTTGTTGGCGGGGTCAATCATCTGTTTTATCACGGCACGTGCTTTTCCCGTGATGATGCCGCGTGGCCGGGATGGCTGTTTTATGCCTCCACGGATATGAATCCGCGCATGAGTATCTGGCATGATGTGCCGACGCTCAACAACTATATCGCGCGCAGCCAAAGCATTTTGCAGGAGGGCCGGCCCGACAGTGACGTGCTGCTGTACTGGCCTATTTATGACCAATGGCACAATCCTGAAGGCCTGGGCCAATACCAGACCATGACCAATTTCAATGACTGGTTTTACGGCCATGCCATCGGCCGGGCGGCTCAGGACCTGTGGCGCAAGGGCGTTGGTTTTGATTACATATCGGATAAGTTGCTGCAGCACGCGACAGTCGCCGAGGGACGCATCAACACTCCCGGGTGCAGCTATCAGGCGATTGTCATACCGGCCGCCAAATACATGCCCCCGAAGACGCTGGAAAAGCTCATCGCCCTGGCTGCCGCGGGCGGGAAGGTGATTTTTGAAAATAGTATTCCCATTGAGGTGCCGGGATTGACTGACTTACCCGCCCGACAGGCCCACATGCGCACACTGGCCGGCAGTATACACCTGACCGCTGCGGCACCCCATGCCCACGGCAAGTTGCAATCCGCGAAGATCGGACAGGGAACTATTTTTGTGGGATCGCTGGTGCCAACGCTGGCCGGTGCCGAAATTTCCGGTGAAACGCTGACCGCAAACGCCGGACTTATGTACATCCGTCGCCTCTATCAGGGCGGGCGGCATTATTTTCTGGCCTATCAGGGAAAAACCCGGCTTGATACCCGTATCACTCTGGCCACACCGGCCAAGGCTGTGGTGATCATGGATCCCATGACGGGCCATTGCGCACCGGCCAAGATAACGCGCGATGCGCAAGGCCGGCCGTCGCTGCGCCTTTGCATGCAACCCAATGCGTCGCTCATCTTACGCACACTGGACGCTCCGCTGAAGTCCGGAAAAACCTGGACGTTTTACAATACCGCCGGCCAATCGCAGCGCCTCACCGGCGTATGGGATGTGGCCTTTATTGAAGGAGGCCCGACGTTGCCACGGGGCTATGAAATCAAAGAGCTTGCCTCCTGGACCCGCCATGATGATCCCGCCGCGCAGAACTTCTCGGGCACAGCGCGTTATACGATTACCTTCAACGCCCCCATTGGCACCGGGCCGTGGGTGCTAAATCTGGGAAAAGTCTGCAACACAGCGCGCGTGCGGCTGAATGCCGAGAATCTCGGCGCATTGATTCAGGCGCCGTATGAGATGGTGATCCACAAACTTAAACCGATGGATAATGTGCTGGAGGTTGAAGTTACCAACCTGCCTGCGAATCGCATCCGGTATATGGACCGCAAGCGTATGGCGTGGAAGATATTCCGCGACGCCAATTTCGTGAACATCGACTACCGCCCGTTTACCGCGGCCCATTGGCCGATTATGGACTCCGGCCTGTTAGGACCGGTGACGCTGTCATCCGTCGGTTGACCCAGCGCCCTGGGCGTCAGCGGCGTCAGGCACCGGCCCGATGCACCACCACCGCGTGGCCGTCATAATGCACAATCTGATCCGGTTGGGCTGGTTCAATGCCTACACCATGATCCGGGCTGACAAACACAATGCGGAAAGTCCGGTGATTAAGCATTCCGGGAAACGAGCCTTGGCGTTGGCCAATGGTCAGTTTTCCGGCTTTATCATCCCAGGTAAACGCGATGGTGGCGTAGGTGCCCTTTTCGTAATCGTAGGAATCGCCTTCATCTTCATACAGGGTGAATTCGCCGTTGGCACCGTCGTAGATGCGCAATTCGATCGGATCAGCCGGTTCCTGAGTATTCTGCACCGATGGCCCGAATGGAATAATCGATCCCGCGCGGATATACAGCGGCAGCGAATCCAGAGTTGCCGGCGACTCCACACTTTGGCCGCCCTGCAATTTACGACCGCTCCAGAAATCAAACCACTGTGTCGATTCCGGCAGATATACCTGGCGCGAAACCGCTCCGGCTTTGGTGACGGGATTTACTAAAACCGCCGGGCCGAACATGAATTGATCCGGTATGTCATACACTTTGGAATCCGTGCGGAAATCCATCACCAAACCACGCAGCATGGTGTAGCCCTTATTAGTTACCATCCATGCCACGGAATAAATATAAGGCAGGAGGTGGTAGCGCAGGCGGTCAAATTTTTCCAGAATGGCCATAGCCGGCGCGCCGAAGCGCCACATTTCCTTGGCGTAATTAACGCCATGCACTCGGAACATCGGACAAAAGGCCCCAAACTGGAACCAGCGGATAAAGCATTCACGGTAGGCGGGATCCTGCGGATTGCCGCTTATATAGCCGCCAATGTCGGTATTCCAATAAGGGATGCCGCTTAAGCAGAAATTAATTCCCGCGGGAATCTGTAAAGCCAAAGTCGGCAAATTTCCCGTTACATCGCCCGACCAGGTAATGGCCGCATGGCGCTGCTGCCCGGCCCACGCGGAGCGGGTTAAAATCATGACGCGCTTAACATCTGTGGTGCCGCGCTGGCCGTTATAGACCGAGCCGGTGTGCATGAGCGGGTAAGCATTGTAGACAAAGGCACCCCAGCCCAGGTGTGTTTTAACATCGGCAAACTCACCCCATTTTCCACCAAGTTCCGGCTCACTGGCATCGAGCCACCAGGCGTCAACTCCTTTGGAAAATAGATCTTTATTGAGCATGGACCAATAAAGCTTCCGGGCCAGAGGATTAAAGGCATCATAGTACGCTGTGGCGGGATTCCACATTTTGTTATCGCCACCGGAGATCGGATATAAAGCGCCCGCCTGTTTGAGAAGATTATAATTACTGGAACCCGGAGCAAACTTCGCCCAGACTGAAATCATGAAGTGAATGCGTTCCTTGTGCAATTCGTTGATCATTTCCGTGGGCCGCGGATAGCGAAGCGGATCCATGATGTTGGAACCCCATGGGTGCGGGTACCAGTAAAACCAGTCCTGCACAATACCGTCGATGGGGATTTTCAGGGAACGATAGTCATTGGCGACACCCAGCACCTGAAGTTGATTTTCATAGCGATTTTTGCTTTGCCAGTAACCCCACACCCACCGGCCCATCATCGGAGCAGCGCCGCTTAGATTCCGCCATTGCGCCATGGCGACGTCCAAGTCCGGCCCATACATGACATAATAATCAATGACCGATCCCACCTGCGAATGCCAGTTCAAAATATTCGGTTCCTTACCGGCACCTACCTTGACTACCGTCATGGCCGGATTATCCCAGAACAGGCCATAGCCCATGCTGGACATCATGAAAGGAATGCCGATGTGGGTAGGGTTGCGCTGGGCGAGATGAACAATCTCTCCCCGGTTATTGGCTACGCCGCGGGGATGTTCGCCTAATCCGAATATCGCCTCACCCGGCTGAAGGACAAATTTCTGGCGCACACGATAGGTGGCGACATCCTTAAACTTCACGGGCAACATGCTTCTTCCGCCGCTGCTTTCGGCCAGAAACACTTTTCCCTGGTTATCCAGGAATTCGACTACAGCCGTAGAGCGGTCTATGCGGGCGGAAATATATTTTGCGGAGACGACAATGTGGGTCGCAGTTTTGTGCAGTTTCCAGGGGGTTTTCACCGGGCCGTGAATGACCGCCAGACTTTCATGCTGCGGGTTATCACCGGCGGCAGTAAAGAGAATGCGAATGACACGATCCGAGTAGACCATCACGCGCATGGAACCGGTGGCTAAAGTCAGCAGGACACCGTGGGCCTCCTGCTTGATTGCCGTTACTTTTAATGCGCCGCCAACCGCCCGGCGCTTGGCCGCCATGGAAACTGACGCAGTGGCCGCCAGAGCTGAAGTCGCCGCCGTCGCCTTGAGAAAACTGCGCCGATCCGTGGTGATGGCCAAATGTCCCATTTCGCTCATGATATAATCTCCTATTAAGAGCGCAAAGGAATTTTACACGATAATTCGCGACTGGGAAACCCCCGGGACGAACGAAACTATAATTGCCACCGCCGTCGGGCCGATTACTCCGAATTGTTGCGCGCCTCCTTGGCTCAATGCGGCAGCGTTGAGTTCTCGGCGGAACTAGCATTTCATGACGCGCTGCGCTTCGGCCCGTCGCGCTTGCGCGATGCGAGCCGTCTTGGAATGCGGGCTTTCTCCGTGACGGCGTTGCGCTTCAAACCATGATGCTGCCGCATCAGGCTAGCGCTATTGTTTCATACTGACTGGAAAATTAAGACGCCGGCAGAATGTGCGGCCCGCGGATGTGCGGCCCGCGGACTTGCTTTCCTCCCCTCGCAGAGCCTATGCTAATGAATGTGTGGCCGATGGAGATAGACCGGCCAATATAAGGAGTCACCCCATGCCTATCTATGAATTTGAATGCAAGGACTGCGGCAAAACATTTGACCATCTTGCGCCTACCATGCAGGCGGGTAATCAAAAAGTTCCGTGCGCGCACTGCCAGTCTAAAAATACGATCCGTAAAGTTTCCGTCTTCGCAGTGGCTAATGCGCAGCCCGCAGGGGCGGCGATGCCCGGCGGTGCGGGAGGCGGTGGCGGATGCTGCTGCGGTGCCGGGGGATGTGGCTCGCACAATTGAGGCGAGAACACTTCTTTGCATCTTGAAGCGTTTCATGCCTGCGGGATACCGCCTTTACGATCGGTGGATTGCTTTTTTTGATCTGCATTATTTTCAGGGGGTACTGATGTCCACAAATATTACCGGCAAAAAAATTCTCATGTTTGTGGAGAACATATATGAGGATCTGGAACTGTGGTATCCCAAACTCCGGATGGAAGAAGAAGGCATGACGGTCGTGATCGCGGCTCCAAAGGCGGGGATTACTTATAATGGAAAGCATGGTTATCCTGCGGTGTCGGAGGCGGCGATTGCGAACATCAACGCCAATGATTTTATCGGTGTGATTTGCGCCGGTGGTTTCGCCCCGGATAAATTGCGCCGCGACCCAAAGGTGAAATCCCTGGTGAGCCATTTCGCCAACAAGCGACAACTCGTTGCCGCGATCTGCCATGGTGGATGGATTCCCATTTCCGCGGGAGTATACCGGGGTGTTCGCGTAACGAGTTCGCCAGGGATTAAAGACGATTTGGAAAATGCGGGCTGTATTTGGATTGATGCGCCCGCAGTGGTGGATCGGCATTTTGTGTCAAGCCGAAAGCCAGAGGATTTACCGGCCTTCTGCAAATCCATTTTGCAGGTACTGACCGCATAGCGTCCTATAATCCGGCACATGCGCGTGTTCCTGAAAATCGTTTAGCGACAATTTTCCGAGCGGGAAAAAGGAAAAAAGGCAATTAGCGCTTTTCTTTAGGCCGCGCGTTGCGTAAGATAACGAAGTGTTATTTAGGAGTCTGAAAAGATGGCGATTGCATTAACGGAAACAGCGGCAAAAGAAATCAAAAATATCATCAAGGATCAGGGGCTTTCTGAGCAGGCGGCTTTACGCGTGGGCGTGAAGGGCGGCGGCTGCTCGGGATTCAGCTATGTGCTGGATTTGACCGAAGATTCCGGGGAAACTGATGAAGTTATGGAATCTCAAGGCATTCGACTGGTCGCGGATCGAAAAAGCTATTTATATCTCAATGGCACGGAAATCGACTTTAAAGATGAAGTCATGGGCCGCGGTTTTGTGTTTAAGAATCCCAATGCCACGCATACCTGCGGCTGCGGTTCATCGTTTAGCGCTTAAGCAACGGTAAGTCATAATTTCGCGACCTTCCTACGAGCGAAGTCCTTACCACCGGCGTAGCTGGCGGGTACGTGAGGAATCGTAGTGCAGGCGCTTGGTGTCTACGGTTTTCAGATAAAGCAAATCAGTTCAAACATGCACCGTCAGGGGTCAATGCCGACGGTGCATCATATTATTACGGCACGATGATCACTTGCGGGATGCGCTGTGCCGCGGTACCGCGCGCGGCCATGGCGGCGGAATAGGTCATGTAGACGCCGCCCTGCACCAGAAACAGGGTGGTACCGTCGACCGCGTGCGGCAGTACAGATGCCGATAAACCTTGCGCCTTAAGTGCGGCAACCTGCTTCCAAGCGGCTGGGGCATTATTCCATGCACCAAATTGCAGGGTAAAGTGATTCATGGATAATCGCTGCAGAGCACTTCTAGCTAAGGGCGACTGCGGAAAATCAGCAACTAATTGATCCAAGTACTGCCTGGCGGCATTCCAGTGGCCGGTATTTTCCAGCGACGTGCCCAGGCGATAAAGCATCCGTTGATCAGGCTGGGCGGATGGGTCTACAGACAGCGAATTTCTATAGTCCGTGGCGGCGCGGTTGAAGCGAGCCTGTACGTAAGAAATATCACCCAGCGCTTTATAAGATTTTCCCTGCAGATCCGCGCGTTGAGAATGGCTGATCGCCAAGCGGTAATCCCGCTGGGCCAAAGCTAATTCAGCCTGATGTTCTTCAGAAATGGCGGCAAGGTAATACGCTTCCGCCAAATTCCGTCCGGTGGCATTCTGGGCAATGAAGGCCCGCGCGGTATTTTCCGCGGCCATAAATTGCCCCTGCTGATAGGCCTGATACCCGGAGGCCAGACTCGTGGTTTGCGAGGGAGGCGCAGCACAACCGGATATCAGTCCGATGGTGGTAAGAACTCCCAGTCCGAACATCCATTTTCGCATGAGCGGTTCTCCATGAACCCAACCGAATCGCGATAGCTCATCAGGCCTGTGGCGCGGCGGCCGCCGGGGCGGCAGCGGGAACTTCCGCCGACTTATCAGACGGAACCATGGGTGCTCCCTCCTTTAAGCGTGTGGCCTTGCCGGTTAAATCGCGAAGATAATAAAGCTTAGCACGGCGAATCTTGCTCTTGCGGCGCACGTCCAGCTTTTCAATTTTCGGAGAATGCACCGGGAAAATACGTTCCACGCCTTCATTGTTTACGATCCGGCGGACGGTAAACGTCCCGCTGATGCCGGCACCTTTGCGCGAGATCACCGTTCCGGAAAAAACCTGAATACGTTCTTTGTCACCTTCCACGATGCGGCAGTGCACATCCACAAGGTCGCCGATGGCGAATTGCGGCGGCTTGGCCAAAAGGTGTTTGGATTCAACATGACTAAGTAGTGCATTACGCATGGATAACTCCAATTCGGATATTTATTCCCGGCTCCGTTAACCCGGGGGCATTGATTTGCCGTGGGTCATCATTTTCCGCCCCTCATCGGGGTGGCAATAAATCCGGTCTACGCTGACCGGTTCGCTGCCTGGACTGTTGTGCCCGCCACCGGGCGATGGCCGCATGATCGCCGGAAGTCAAAATCTCCGGCACTTCAAGGCCCTGATAATTTCGCGGGCGGGTATAGTGCGGATATTCCAATCCGCCGCTAATTTCCAGATCCGCCATCGCAAACGATTCCGCCCCGGCACTGGCGTGATCGCCCAGCACGCCGGGAATTAAACGGATCACCGCATCGAGCACGACCATGGCCGGCAATTCGCCGCCTGAAAGCACATAATCGCCGATGCTTATTTCCAGTGGATCAAGCACCTGCCTGATCCGCTCATCAAACCCTTCATAGTGGCCGGAAACCAACAACAGCCTTGGTTTACCTGCCAATTCATGCCCCAGAGCCTGATCCATTTTCCGACCCTGCGGGCATAAGAGAATCCGCGTGGCAGGTACAGTATCCATCGCTTCAATGGCGGATACCGCATCCAAAACCGGCTGGCACATCAGCACCATACCGGGGCCGCCGCCAAAGGGCCGATCATCTACTTTCCGATGCGGATCCGTGGTGTAATCCCGCAACTGATGCAGATGATACCGGGCCAGCGATTTTTCCGCGGCCCGCTTGAGAATGCTGCTACCCAGCACACCGGGGAACATTTCCGGGAACAGCGTAAGGATATCGACGCGCATCATCGTTTCAACCCGCAATGCGGCCGAAGCACCAACACCCCTGATTTAACAATCAGGCCGAAACGCCGGCGGGAATGGCCGCCGCTGCGCCGGAGTCCGTGGCTGTTTTCAGCAATCCGGCAACCGTATCGCTGGGCAACGCGCCAACTTTAATCCAATGCTCTACCCGCGCTTTGTTGACTACCACGCGCCGTGCGGGGTCCTTGGCGATGGGATCATAATAGCCCAATTCTTCAATGACCTTGCCATCCCGCGGAGAGCGGTGATCCACCGCATTTATACGCCAGAATGCACGATTTTTACGACCAAAGCGCTTTAACCGAATCTTTACTGCCACGCGATACCTCGTTTGCCTGCCTGATGAATTCACCTGATCCGCTCCATGCACCACGCACCGGAGATCAACATCGGATTTTTCATCAGCCCGATGGCGGGAACCACTGTCCCCGCCCCATCGGTAAACCCAAGATATTACCCGCCAACGCCAAGGCTTTCAAGCGACAAGGGCCGTATTCGGTAGAAGGCGTGGCATTTTTTTGGCCCAAAGGGGGAAACAACGTTAAATTCAAGGAAAAATCGCTGCCTTTGGCCCCGGCGTTGGCAGGAACGGCTGGGATGCGCAAGGGACAGGTGCTGGAAGTCCGTGAGGAGGCAGGCCGCCTCACGCTTACTAAATCCAGTGTGGACGATCCGGTGGCCGCAGCTTATGGAATACTTATGCTTAAAAGTCCACGGACCAACTCATCACCGAACTGCGTGAGTGCCGGATCACCTACTGACCAGAGATCGCGGCTTTTACCGCGATTGCTTCAAGCCGCTTACCATACTGGATCCCGTCGGCCTTCATGCGGACGGTTGTGGGTTCGATTCCCGCCGAGCGCAGTTATAATAAGTGTTGCTGATCGCTGTACTTAGCGAACTTCCCTGCGTCGGGGAATGCGGCTCATGAGTCCCTGCCAAAACGGTATATACCGTTTTGGCTCTGACCAAAGGAGCCATTTATGCCTCGACTCAAGCAGAAACTTCCTTCGTATCGGTTACACCGTTCGTCCCGCCAGGCAGTGGTAACACTGGGCGGCAGAGATTATTACCTAGGTTCATTCAACTCGCCGGAAAGCCGGGTTGAGTATGACAGGCTGATCCAAGAGTGGCTGGCAAATCAACGGCAAAATTTATCCTCATCGCCGGTGCGATCCCACGATGTACGTGATCCCATTACTATCAACGAGTTCATCGCTCGCTATTGGGCGTTTGCTACCCGGTATTACTTAAAGAACGGTAAACCGACCAGTGAGCCGACAGAGTTAAAATATTCTTTTAAGCCGTTGGTTGAGTTATATGGTACGACTGATGCCACTGCCTTCGGACCAACCGGATTAAAAGCTGTACGACAGAAGATGATAGATCAAGGTCTCTGCCGTGTTCTGGTTAATCGTCGGATCAATCGCATCCGTCGCATTTTCAAATGGGGCGTGGAGAACGAATTGGTTCGCTCCAGCACCTTGGAGGCATTGCGGGCCGTCGCCCCGCTTAAGCGGGGCCGTTGTAGCGTGCGCGAATCCGATCCGGTTAAGCCAGCGCCGGAGTCCCTGATTACGGCCATTGAGCCATACGTATCGCGGCAGGTCTGGGCAATGATTCAGCTTCAACTTTTAACGGCCATGCGTCCTGGGGAAGTGATTCAGATGCGACGCCGTGATATTGATACAACCGGAGCGGTCTGGCTATATCGGCCCGAATCCCATAAGACGGAACATCATGGCATTGAACGCAGCATTTACCTTGGGCCTCAGGCACAAAAGTTCGCCATGCCCTTTCTGAATCGGGCTGACGATGATTTTCTATTCAGTCCGTTGGAAGCGGATAAGGAACGACGCGATAAGCTCACCGTTGCCCGGAAGACTCCTTTGTCATGCGGCAATCGGCCC
>JAJZGH010000006.1 GCA_021798635.1 Planctomycetota bacterium
GATCGCCGAAAAAAAGCCGCATGATCACGAAGTCGGCCACAGCGATCGCAGCAAAACCCCCATTGAGCCTTACTTAAGTGAACAATGGTTCGTCAAAATGGGCGATGTGCCGGGCGGCATTACCTTAGCGGATGGAACCAAAGCCGACGGACTGGCCCAAGCCGCCATTGACGCTGTGAAATCAGGCCGCGTGAAAATCACACCGGAACGCTACGCTCAGGGCTATATCGACTGGCTGTCACAGAAACGCGACTGGTGCATCAGCCGGCAACTGTGGTGGGGACACCGGATTCCGGTGTGGAGTTGTGAGGTTCAAGATGAAGCGACCATGAAATTTGCAGTAGAGCAAATCAAGGTGCTCTTGGCGCAGAGGAACCTGACGGGTAGCGCGGAGGTGCGGTATGAGACGAACCCGAGGCTGGCGGAGGCGCGGGGGTCGAACCAAGGGGAGGTGAGTCGGATCAGGATTAACGAGGGTGCCGGGAGGGTCGTGGTGTGTGCAAGGAGCCAAGATGTTCGGTTGGGTGAGTTATCAACGGCATCGGGCCTCGGCTTTATCCGCGACCCCGACGTTCTGGACACCTGGTTCTCATCCGCACTCTGGCCGTTATCCACGCTTGGCTGGCCGCAAAAAGGCACCAGTGATAAACCCGAAGATCAGCTGTTATCTTATTTTTATCCTACCAGCGTCTTATCCACAGCACGGGAAATTCTCACGCTATGGGTGGCGCGCATGGTCATGTTCGGGCTATATCTTCATGGCGATGCGCCCTTCAAACACGTCTACATCCATGCGGTCATTCAGGATGGCAACGGCAAGCCGATGAAAAAATCGCTGGGTAATGGCGTAGATCCGGTGGATATTGTTGAAAGCCACGGGGCCGATGCGCTGCGATTTACCCTCGCGTCCATGGCCACGGAAACGCAGGACATCCGCCTGCCGGTGGTGAAGGATAAGGAAAGCGGCAAAAACACCAGTCCGCGCTTTGATGCGGGCCGTAATTTTGCCAATAAAATTTGGAATGCTTCCCGTTTTATTTTATCCAACATTGAATTAACCATCGTGCCGACGCTGGATGAAGTTATCCAGATATCTGATAGTAAAGACATCGAAGACCGCTGGATTTTAAGCCGCCTGAATGACACGGCAGCCCAATTGGGAGGCCTGGGCGCTTCACCGGATCGTCCGGGTTTAATTGACGAATTCCGCTTTCCAGATGTTTGCTCTGCACTGTACAGCTTTTTCTGGAATGATCTCTGCGATTGGTATCTGGAAATCGCCAAAGCCCGAATCCGCCGGAAAGATCCGCACGTGCAACGCATTCTGCTGTATGTTTTGCGAAGCAGCCTGGCGTTGCTGCATCCGGTGATGCCGTTTATTACCGAAGCCATCTGGGAAAAATTACCGGGATCAACTGATCTACTGATGCTCTCGGCATTTCCGCAGGCGGACGCGCGCCTGAATTACCCCGAAGCCGAAGCAAAAATCCAGACGATTCAACAAATTACCCGCGCCATTCGGGATATACGCAATCAATACAATGTGGATATGAAACGCACGCTGGAAACCACGATTCAGACGCAGGCCGCCGATGCCGCGGTGATCTTCGGGGGGGCGGAAATTATTCAAACGCTGGCGAACGCCAAACTCATCGCCGTCGGCTTGGACGCGAAAAAGCCTGAAAACTCTGCCACTGCGGTGGTGGGTTCCACGCGCATTTTTGTTGCCGATGTCATTGACCGCACCGCGGAGCTTGGCCGTCTGGAAAAGCGCCGATCTGAACTCGACAAACTCATCGCCTCAAGCAACGCCAAATTGGGCAATGAAGCGTTTGTCGCCAAAGCGCCGCCCGCCGTCGTACAAGGCTTACGTGATCAGCTTCAGCGTCAGGAATCTGAACTGGCCACGGTGCAGAACAGCCTCTCGGAATTGCTGCTCTGAACCTTGAAATGCTTTTCTTATTTGTGATACGACAGCAGCAGCAGCATGGTAATCAATGAAACCAGCGCCATGACAAATGCGCCGTTGACCATCCACGTGTTGCGGCTCTTGGATTTTTCAATCCATTCCTGCACCTGCATTGCCGATGACGCATAACTGTTGCGCACCTGTTCCAGACAATCCACCGCGTGGTTGTTGGCCGCCTGCAAACGGTCAATCATCATGGAAAACCGATTAAAAGCTTCCACCAGTTGCCGGTCAATTTCATTACCGGTTTCAATTTGTTCGCGCAGACGCCGCATACATTCGGTGGAATCTTTCCCCACCGCAATACCCGAAAGCGCTTCGTTAATTTTTTTCTGTTGCTGGGCGTGCATCGCCAGCCGATCGGTCACCACATCCAGCATCTGCGACTGCATTCGGCTGGTTTGCGGTAACGCTTCTACGGCATGGGGCATCGCGGTTAAACGCTGGAGCAGTTCCTCCTGCCGCCGGACTTGGCCGTCCAGCAGCCCGCGCAGTTCCTGCACGGTTTCCAATAAGGAATCGTAACTTTGCTGAAGCTTATAATTGTTGGTTTCCGGTATCGCCGGACCTACGCGCGAAAGCACATCCGGATTGTTGGAATCTACCTCTGACTGCTTGATGGCACCCCACGCCTGATAGTCCACAATCGTCGGCTGATGCCCGCCAATCGCCCGCTTAAACGCTTCCATCATACCCATGTGTAAGAACTCCTGCCTGTCCCTTTGTTCCATCTATTATAGCAACGCGGGAACCGCTCTGATAATGCCAGGCATTACTTATTGGTGCTTGCCGGCGTGGCAGAGGGCATGGTCATGGGCATGTTATCAGACTTCTTTGCCTTACCCGTTTGGGTGGCGGCAGCAGGCTTTTTCATTCCCATTGCCGCCTTTTTCGCCGGCATGGTGGCCGGGGCGGGCATTTCCGGCTTTACATTCTGGCCGATAGGCAAATCCACCGATTCGCATAACAGCACCAGGCCCAGCTTATTGTTATCCCAGTGGTCGTATTGATGATAAACCTGCGTTTTGCCGTTCGCACGAATCTGCAACGTCATGGCATTGCGCTGATAATTATCCACCGGGCTGTTCCAATAGTGCCAGGTAAAGGCATTGTTCAGCAGACGGTGCCGCGTAATTTCATTCCACATCGCCTGTAGCTGGTCATGCGTCAGCGGGGTATCCACCTGATCCTGTGAGGCAATGTGGTTCTTATAATCGGCAAAGGTTGTATACGTGCTGCGGCTCATCATGTCCTGGGCGGAAATAACCTGATGCACATGTTGCCGACTGAAGTAGGTGTCCGTATTGCGATCAATAACAATCGACAGGTCCGCCGGATAGGGCGTCACCACCAGCGGCTTACGGGCCGCAAACGGGTTATTGGTCACCGCACCGCAACCCGCCAGGCTCAACGCCCCGCTTACGGTCAGCAGCATCACAAGGGTCAAAACAATTTTCCTAAGATCGAGTCGGCTGGTCCAAGTTGGACGCATAGCGGAATCCTTTCGCCAAACAACGGGTCTAATGCAGCAGTAGTATAACGCCAAACCCCTTATATGCGAAAGTGCGTCGCGGTCCTGCGTCGCGGCCCTGCATTCCATGATCCGGCATATCCGCTACAATCAGGATTAAATGGCGGCCATTACTCGGACAGGCTCCAAGGCTCCGTCAGACTCTTAAAGGAGTTCAAACATGCAGATGTCACAATCCTCGCAGGGAAATCTAACCGCCCCAGAGGTTCTCGATGCCTATTTTCTGGAAGCCCGCGCCCGGCTTATTGAATTGGCGGCCACCCTGGATCGCATTGATCGTGCGGCGGGAAGTCAGGCTGTGCAATCGGATGCCCGGCTGAACTTTATCCACGATTCCCTGCAGATACTGCAACGCACCCAGCCGGGCCGCGCCAAGGCAGTTCAGGAACTTTACTCACTGAAATAAATTTTCACGCGGAGCCTCTGGATCATGTTTTTTATTGACCCCCATATACACATGGTTTCCCGCACAATGGCGGATTATGAAATGCTGGCGCTATCCGGTGTGGTGGCCGTCAGCGAGCCGGCGTTTTGGGCCGGCTTCGATCGTTCACCCGCTGGTTTTATTGACTATTTCCGGCAACTCACTGAATTTGAACCGCGACGGGCGGCCCAGTTTGGTATCCAGCACTATTCCTGGATTTGCCTGAACCCCAAGGAGGCGCAGGACCTGGGCAAAGCCCGCGAAGTGCTGGCGGAAATTCCCAAATTTTTATCCTGCCCCAGCGTGCTGGGCATCGGAGAAATCGGCCTGAATAAAAACACGCCCAATGAAGCCAAAGTGTTTCAGCAGCACGTGCAGATCGCCATTGATTGTGCACGCCAAGATAATACCGGTGCCAAGCACACCCTGATTCTCATCCACACCCCGCACCTGGAAGACAAACTCAAAGGCACACGCATGATTCTGGAAATGCTGCGCGATTTTGGCTCGGCCATTGATCCCGCCCGCATCCTGATTGATCACGTGGAGGAACACACCATCGAACTGGTGAAAGACGCGGGCTACTGGGCCGGCATGACCATTTATCCCATCAGCAAAGCCACACCCGCCCGTGCTGTGGACATGATTGAAATGTACGGCCCCCAACGGCTATGCGTCAACGCCGCCGCCGACTGGGGAATCAGCGATCCCTTAAACACCCACCGCACCGTGCTGGAAGCGCAGCGCCGCGGACATCAACTGCCGGAACTGTTAAAAGTATTTCATAACAACCCCGCAGAATTTTTCGGCCAGAATCCAAAGTTTACGGTGAAACCCCTCACGGTGCAGCCGGCCGCATGAAGCCTCGCGGTCAGGTGAGGCTCGGTGCGGACGCCCCGGTGGAACCGCCATAGCCGCGGGGGTAGTCTTGCGGTATGCTTCCATAAAGAGGAATTGCAGCGGTAGATGTTTTAGGTGCAGGATAAGTAGCAATGAGTAATGCGCTTGACCATATTACGATAAGGGGGTTCAAGTCCATCCGCGAACTGGATATTGACCTTCGCCCGCTGAATGTGCTCATTGGGTCCAACGGGGCTGGCAAGAGCAACTTCGTAGGCTTTTTTCGGTTTATTCAGGAAATGGCCGCGAAAAAATTGGAGTTAGCCGTGGCCAAGCATGGCGGTGCCGATGCAATCCTGCATTTTGGAGCCAAGGTCACACGGCAACTCGACACTGAACTATCCTTTCAAAATAACGGCTACAGAGTCAGGTTTGTTCCCGTAGCCGAAAATAAGTTGTTTATCGCCGCAGAGGAAGTGGGCGACGCTATACAATGGGGTCCAAATGCCCCCTCGCCGAACGCGGTCAAGTATAGTTTCAGAGAGCCTATTTCGTCGTCCACGCCCAGCCGCCAGGAATCCATGTTGCAGCAAATTCCCCAATCGCTAGCGAGGCATAATCCGGCCCATCGCGCCCTTGAATTTGTGTCCGGCCTGGTAGTCTACCATTTTAGCGATACGAGTGAATTTGCCGGAATGCGGCAGCAGAAAGCGATTAACGACAACGAGTTCCTCCGGCAGGATGCCGAAAATCTCGCGGCATTTTTGTTCATGCTCCAGAAAACCAGCCCGGCAGCCTACGAGCAGATTCGTGATGCTGTCCGACTGGCGGCTCCATTCTTCGATGATTTCAAGCTGCGCCCCGTTACGGCAAACCCGGAATTGATCCAATTGGAATGGACGCAGGTCGGATCGGATTATCCATTTCGGCCCAGCCAATTTTCCGACGGCACGCTGCGTTTTATCTGCCTGGCCACCGCGCTACTGCAGCCCAATCCGCCGGCTACCATGCTGTTTGATGAGCCGGAACTGGGACTGCATCCCTACGCCGTGACGCTGCTGGCCAGCCTGTTCAAGCGAGCTGCCAAAAGTGGCGGCCAGGTGATCGCCTGCACCCAATCGGCAGCGCTCCTGAATGAATTTGAACCGGAGGATGTAATTGTCGTAGATCGCCAGGACGGCCAATCGACATTCCATCGCCTGGACAAGGCAGAACTTTCCGAATGGCTGGAAGATTATGGACTGGGCGAGCTTTGGCAGAAAAATATCTTCGGCGGAAGGCCGCACGGGGAGCTGGGGAATGGGCCTCCGGGCTCGGATGCACTGCCGCCGAAGGTGCCCAATAGCACGCCGCCGGAGGGTGACATTCCATGAGGCGGGTTCACGTAGTTGTTGAAGGACTCACCGAAGAAACATTTGTCAACGATGTGCTCGCACCAGCGCTTGGCTGGCGGGGTGTGTACCTGACACCGTGCTGTCTGGGCAGGCCCGGCCATCGAGGCGGCAACGTGACTTATGGCCGCGTAGAAAGTCACGTGGTCAAATTACTCAGACAGGATAAAGGCGCCTATTGCACCACGCTCTTCGACCTTTACGGTTTGGGGGACGGCTTTTCCGGGAACACGCCTGTCCCCAAGGATGCCTGCAGGGCAACGCAAATAGAACGCGGGCTGATGGCCGCTATTATTGCCGCGCACGGCGATGATCTGCGTGCTGACATTCGATTTATCCCGTATATCCAGAAGTATGAGTTTGAAGGCCTGCTTTTCAGCGATCCAGAGAAGTTAGCGCACGCTATTTCGCAACCGCAACTGCAGAGCGAATTCCAAAGCAATCGTGGGAAAGGTACGCCGGAAGATATCAACGACAGTCCTCAGACGGCACCTTCAAAACGCATACTTCGAATCTATCCGCCTTACGAGAAACCATTTGACGGCGTGCTGGCGGCCAAGGCAATTGGCCTTGCAGTTATTCGCCGCGAATGCCCACGATTCAACGCGTGGATTGAACGACTTGAGGCCTTATGAAGGGGGAGAGCAAAAACGCCAGCGATAGGCCGTAATTCGGCAGTTCGCTGACAGCTCCGCCACCCCTTCACAAAGCCGCCGGCTCTGCCGGTGGTATCGCTTTCGATTGCAGCGCGGGGCAAAAATTTATTTCGCTGCCGTGCCCATAGGTAACGCTTTTATTTTAATAACCCTTTGCGTGGTAAATATCTGCCCCGTCAATGCGTCCTGAAAAGTCAGATGAAATGTGATGCTGTGATTCACCGGAGGCTTTTTCCAGGGACAGTTAAAGCAGAACTCATTGAGACCGAAACTTCCATACCACAATTTTTTTGCCTGCCGGGGCGTAAAAACCCAGCGTCCGATGCGCTGCGAACCATGCGCTATACCCAGGTCAAAGGCTTCGATGGTAAAGGTTCCCGTGGCAGGTAATACCAGATTTCCCGGCATCAGCGTGCGAACAAAGACGCGAAAGCCGTTCAAGACTTTGGCGTTTTTCAAGTGGGCGGCGGCGGTGTCGGCTGTGACCTGCACTGAACTGACCGTAAAAAGTTCTGATAAGCGTTGGGGTGCCAGCGTGGCAATGCGCACGGTGTGGGCGGCCAACTGCGCCTTCAGGTTGGCAATGGTGCGGTTTTGCTGATGGAGCGTGGACTCCAACGCGGTATTTTTATTTTGCAGCACCACATTCTGCTTATAGAGCGGTGCGTTGCTTTTGTAGTTGGCGCAGCCGCCGGCACCAAAAATAAACAGGCCGCATCCCAGAAGGGTTCCCGCCCACCGGCCCGGGAATGTAAAAATAGATCGCATGATTGAATCCACTATCAGGTGCCGCATGGTTATTGATCCGGCGATTCCGTGTCCGCACTTGGCGGAGCAAGGTCGCCACCGCGACTTGGTGCGGTCGGTTCGATCATCCGGGTAAGTTTTTTATCCACCACGCCATACGCGATGGCTTCTTCCGCTTCCAGCCACAGGTTGCGGTCGCAATCACGATGAATTTTATCAACGGTCTGTCCGGAATGCTCGGCGAGAATTTCATACATTCGCTGGCGCAGGCGAATCATTTCCTTGGCTTCAATGGCCAAGTCCGTGGCCGTGCCCTGCATGACCCCGCCGATCAGCGGCTGGTGAATCATCACGCGGCTATTGGGCAGCGCATACCGTTTGCCTTTTTTGCCGGCTGCCAGAAGCCAGGCACCCATACTGGCGGCCAGGCCCACACAGGTTGTGGATACATCACACCGCAAAAACTGAATCGTGTCATAAATCGCCAGACCGGCCGTCACTGATCCGCCGGGGCTGTTGATGTAAAAATTAATATCGGTTTTGGAATCTTCATTGGAGAGAAACAGGAGCTGGGCAATAACCAGATTGGCAATTTCATCATCAATGGGGCCGGCGAGGAAAATAATGCGATCCCGCAGCAGGCGCGAAAAAATATCGTAAGAGCGTTCGCCGCGACCGCTTTTTTCCACGACGATCGGCACGAGGTTATTGGCCGAAGGCTCATTTTGCAAGGTTTGCCGCACCACTGAAGCGGGATCACTGGAAAATTTCATTCAATACGCTCCTTCTTGCGTTAAATCCATCCCCTTAGCGTAGCGGGGCAAACAATTCATGGCAACTCTGCACGGGTTTTAGGTGATAGGTTACCAGGTTACAGGGGACAGGTTACAGTGTCACGTCCAGCACAACGCCGGTGGCCGGAACCCCCACAAAACCCCACGAAGCCGCCGGCTCCGCCGGCGGTGCAACCCACGGAAAAGGTGTCAGGTACCTTTTACGAGGATGAAAGGAGGTAGGAGGTAGGAGTTGCACGTACAAGTTAGAATGGTTTGAAGCGCTGCGCGGCTATTTTGCTGGATGCCGGATGCGAGATGCTCGCTGCTGGCCACTGGCGGCAGCGGCGACTTGTCGGGGTGGGGCGGGTCGGATATTCTGGAGCTTGTTGTACGGACGCTTTGCGGGCGTAATTCAGCGGTAGAATGCCAGCTTCCCAAGCTGGACGTCGTGGGTTCGAATCCCATCGCCCGCTTTTAACCAAGACTGTTGACTGACGGTGCCATGCAGGTTCTCACGTAGCGCAGGCGTCCCGCCTGCTTGGATTGTGTTTCTGATCCAGGCAAGATGCCTGCGGTACATGTGTTGTCGGCGTGACGGCACCAGCGGATAAATTGTGTGAAGTAAATACGGACGCAGCTTTGGGATCCTTACGATTTTTTCGTCGGGTGCGCATCGCGCCGGGGTTGACATTGAATTTAGCCAAGCACGGTGCCTCACTTTCCGCGGGCGTGCGCGGCGCACACGCTCATGACAACCGACTCGAGTGGTAACACCGGCGATATGGGGCCGCGCGTTCTGGAATTTTCGTCAATGTATGTCCGTTTACACAATAGTACGCAGGAGCCTGTCCGAGTAATCGCAATCCCGGCCATTCCTCGGACAGACGCCTCGTGTCGTCTTGGTTGTGGCAATTAGTGGGAATTATCTGCATAATTATCGCAAGAAACGATTCGACTTTTTCTCTCGCGCCGGATATATTCCTGGCTGAATGGTGATTTGCCCGGTTTGGGTTCTGGCATGACGGAGTTACGGAAATGAATAAAAGCGTCCTATTAACTCGGACTTTGATCGTCGCGGCGGTAACGGTAATGGGGATGTTGGTGATGGCCACGCCCGCCGGTGCCTTGCGTGCCGCCCAAATGCACGTTCCGTTGAAATTTCAATTTGGGCCTGCGCCCCACGTGCCGGGATATATCCGCGTGCTGCCCAACATGGCCTATACTCCTGCTCGCGGTTACGGCTTTGATTTAGGCTTTAAGGTCAAAGGTGTTCATCGCAGCAATGCCGCCGGCGTGCGCGGAGCTTTTGTCACGAGCCACAAGCCCTTCTTTTTTTCGGTTCAACTGCCGTCCGGCAATTATAATGTTTCCGTAACGCTGGGTGACCTGAACGGAAAATCAGTCACGACGGTAAAAGCGGAACAGCGGCGTCTGATGTTTAAGAAAGTCGTCACCACCGCGGGAAAGTTTGTGACACGCACCTTTACAGTGAATACCCGAATCCCGGAAATTTCCACGGGCGGCAAAGTTCATTTAAAGCCGCGGGAGATCGGTGCATTGGACTGGGACAACAAACTCACGATTGAATTCAGTAACACGCGGCCCTGTTTGTGTGCCATGACGATAACCAAGGCGCATCCTGTCACGATTTTTATTGCCGGTGATTCAACGGATACCGATCAGCGTTTTGAACCCTGGTGCAGTTGGGGACAGATGATCACGCGCTTTTTTGTGCCGCGCCACGTCGTGGTGGCGAATTATGCCGAGGACGGCGAATCCGCCAACAGCTTTATCTGGGAAAATCGCCTCAATAAAGTCATGAGTGTTATTCGCCCCGGGGATTATCTGTTTATTGAGTTCGGGCATAATGACCAGCATGAGCGCGGCAAAAATGCCGGGCCGAAAAATGAATATCGCAAGTCTATACTCACCATGATCGCGGATGCCCGCGCGCATCACGCCATCCCGGTGCTGGTCACCCCCATGGCCCGGCGGCTGTACCGTCACGGCAAAATATATAACAGCCTCGTGGGCTTTCCGATTGAAATGCGGTTGATTGCCAAACAGCAGCATGTGCCGCTGATTGATCTCAATGCCATGAGCACCATATTTTTTAATAAGCTGGGGCCTGATGAATCGAAAGTGGCCTTTGTAGATCGTACCCATAACGATGATTACGGTGCTTATGAAATTGCCAAATGTGTGGTACTGGGAATTCAGAAAGCCCATTTGCCTCTGACCGCCTTTCTCCGGCCCGGTTTAAAACCCTTTAACCCGGCCCACCCCGATCCAGTAAGCAGCTTTCATATTCCGCCTGATCCGCAATATTCCACAGTCAAGCCGTCAGGCTGGTAATACATGGTCGGAAATAATTATTGCCTCGGACAGGGTTCCAGCCGAACAATGGCGGGCGAAAGGCGGGAAATTTCCGCAACCGCAAGCGAACTGATGCGTTCTAACTATTGAGAGCCGCACCCGGGGCAGGATGATGCGCCGTACATGCAATGTTTTGGCGGTGGAGTCGTTATTATTGGTCATGTGGTGAATTTTGCCGTTGCTGCATAACAATAAGGTGGTTTTGTGAAGCTTAACGACTTAAAACGACCTGAAATGATCAAAGCGGCGTTGGCAGTCCTGCTGATACTCTTTGCCGGGATCTATCTGGCGGTGCACTTAGGATCGCTTTTTGGTCGGCCGACATCCAATGCCGTCGCCTTTTATCAGGTATTCCGGCCCGCTGGTGTCAACCCCTATCGTCCCATCAGCGCCGCCAATCCGGCTAATCCCTCATCCAAATTTGCCACCGTAACGTATAAATTTGCAGACGCTCAAGGTGCGGTAGACGTTGTGAACTACCCCAGCGACCCGACACGGGCATTGGCTGTTAAGCTTCAGCGGGCCGGCAAGCCGGGCGTGCCCGCCTGGGTACAGCAGGTCAAGGCGGTTTCCGATCCGGCAGGGCAGGCTCTGATGTTTGCGCAATTACGCGGCCCCTGGTTAATGCGGCGATGGCTCCTGGACGCGCATGTCAGTAAAAGTCAGATGAACGTATTGGCCTTGGATCAGCACGACTTCCAGACGTCCATCGCGATGCTGAATCAATCGCAGCAACAGGGGTTGGTTGATCCCGGTTTACTGGGACGGGTACAGAAGGCTCTCAAGACGTTCTTGAAGACGAAAGGGCACGTGTCCAAAGCGGGCCCGAGAAAAGATGCCGCCGTCAGGGTCATAACGCTGGCTCGCCGATACGCCGCTTTGATCCAGGCCCGCCGGACCCGGGCGCTATCGAAATATGTAGCCAAGGTTATGGATCAACTGTCGGACCAGGAAAAATCAGCTCTGGCGGCGCGCATAGCGCCCATTATGCGACGCTTTAATTAGCGTCCGAAAAAAGCACGTCCGTGGGAAAGTTTATTCGTGGGAAGACTTTGTAAAAAGCGCTTCAAAATAAGGCGTTTGGAGCTTCATTATCGGAAGCGGAAATTTTATGGACGTTCACTCATGTAACATCGATTCCTGACCGATGATACAGGTGCCTGTTCAATAATGCGTGTTCCCGGAGGGGGCCGCATGGACGCTTGAAAATTGTGTTGGTTTTGGCGTCGGTGTGTGTCTTGTTTGAGCGGATTGATTATGTCAGTAGATGAATTATTTGAATCGCTGCGAAAAATTGTTGCTCCGCGCCGCACGTCGGTCGGCACCGGGCCTTCTACAAATGTTGTAGCATTTGCCAAAGCTCCGGCCGCTACCACGGCCCTGCCGCCCTTTGCCGCAACCGCTTCCCCGCTGCCCCGAGCGATTAAAATGATCGCCTTGGATATGGATGGCACGCTGCTTAGCCCCAAAGAATCCATCACCCCGCGCGTCCATCATGCAATCCACCTGGCCGCCAAGCGGGGCATTCATGTGGTCCTGGCCACCGCCCGTCCGCCGCGCAGCGTGCGGTTTTATCATCGGGCGTTAAAGTTGCAGACTCCGATCATCAGCCATAATGGAGCTTTGATCTGGGATGAAAACCAAAAATGCGTTCTGCGGCATGTCAGCTTGCCCCATGCCCTGGTGCGCCGGGTCATTGACTACGCCCGACTGCGTTGCCCGGAAGTTATTCCCAGCGTGGAAATTATCGACAAGCTTTATTCCGACCATTTTGGCATTGTTCCCGCTGATGCCATTCCCGCCGGTCGCAGTTTTAACCCCGATGTCATTGCCGCCATGGAAACATTCCTGCATGTGCCGGTCACGCGAATCATGTTCCATGCCAAAACCTCCACCATCGAAGAATTATGTCAGCTTCTGCCCCGACGATTTGAGCACCGCATCGGTCTGTTTCGCAGCGATGCACGACTGCTGCAAATTGTAGCGCCTGACACCAACAAGGCCATGGCCTTGGATTTTGTCTGTAAGTCTTATGGAATTGCCCGTGACCAGGTTCTGGCCGTCGGAGATAATGCCAATGATCTGCCCATGTTGCAATGGGCCGGTGTAAGTGCCGCCATGGCCAACGGCCCCGAGCACATCCGAAAAGCCGCACGCCATGTTGTTCCCTCCAACCGGGAAGATGGCGTAGCGGTGGCCATTGAGCGCTTCGCGCTGGCGTGAAATCCGCAGTGATATATACTCATGGAATGCATACGACATCGCTTCCATCCTCCCCCGTCGCTTCAAGTACCGCATGCCGAAACACCGGCATTTTTTTTCGCCTGTTGGATTCCGGAATTCTACTGGGTGCCTTGGTCAGTATTTTGACCCTGCAATCCTGGCGGTGGCTGGACTTGCGCTTTGCCGGGGCGTTTATCGCGTTTCTGCTCCCCTGGCTGTGGCTGGCCAGTCTGGTAATCCTGCACATCTTGCGTTTCCGCCCGCCGACGGATCTTTCACCAGATAGTGCCTGGCGGCTCAATCGGATGCTGCTTTTGCCCTCTGCGTTCATCGCACTGGTCTTACTGCTGAATACAGTTACGTTTTATCATTTGAAAATGGTCCTGCACGGCCGTATGCCTTGGTACATGCCCATGTCTCTGCCGGTACTGGTGGTCATGATCCTCTGGTTTATCGCCCGGCCGGATTATGCCGTTAGCGCCGGCGCTGCTGCCGCCCGCACGCCTTCGCCGCCATGGCATAGTATCAATTATAAGCGTTACGATTTTATCGCCATGACTTTCATGGCACTGATTTTTTTATGGATATTTCACGGCATGTTTCTCACCAATCCTCCGCCGCCGGGAATGGATGCGGACATTGCGGTGGTGCTTGGTGCCGGTACCGGCCCGGGCGACACCTGTGGCTATACGCTTCGCCAGCGGGTGTTGGAGGGTGTGGCGCTTTTCAAAGCGCATCGGGCTAAACGGTTGCTGCTGACGGGACGCGCTCCGCGGGGAAAAACCAACCCGTATAAAAATGAGCCGCTGGCCATGCTGAAACTGACCCTGGCCCAGGGCGTGCCGGAAAAAGCCTTAATCGTGGACTATCACGGAAACAACACGCGCTACAGCGCGTACAATACTGCGGCACTGGTGAAAGCGGGACATTGGCATAAGGTGATCGCGGTAAGTTCGGATTACCATTTACCGCGCACCAGCCTGGCCTTTCGACAACTGGGCGTGCATGTCTGGACAGTTGCGGCCCGTCGCGGCATCTGGCAGGAAACCAATCCGTGGGCGGTCGTGCGGGAACTGGTCGGTTACCCTGTCTATTGGCTGGATCAGAATTATCACCGTCCGGGGCGTATGCCATGACATTGAAACAACCGTATCTCCGCGTGATGAAATCCAGCCGCACGTTACAGGTGCTTGACGGCGGAACACTCATTAAAAGTTATGGCTGTATCACCGGTTCCAATTCGGGTGATAAACAAACCGAAGGAGACCGCAAAACTCCGGAAGGGCGGTTTCAAATTGTCTTCAAAAATCCCCACAGCAAGTTTCATCTATCACTGGGATTGGATTATCCCAACCGAGAAGATGCCGATCGCGGCCTGGCGCAGGGCTTGCTTTCCACGGAGTTGTACAACCAACTGATCCATGATCTGCAGCATGGCGACATGGCGGATGAACAGGTACAAAACCGCGTCTGGAAAACCCCCTTAGGCGGCGAAATATTCATTCACGGCTGCGCCGAAGGCCGCACCGGCACCGCCGGCTGCGTTGCACTAACCAACCCTGACATAACCGAACTCTACGCATTATGTCCCGTAGGGACAATCGTGGAAATCAGCACGTAGGTTGTAGGACGGGAGGAGAACGCAGGAGTTAGGAGTTAGGAGTTAGAATAACGGCAGGCGAGCCGGTGGGTTTATCCCACCGGTAATGTTAGCCGGCACATTTAATGTGCCGGGGGCCCGCCAGAAAATCTGTGCAATCCCGGAAAATCTGTGGGTCTTTCTTCCGTTCCCATCCGACGCCAGCGGTTTTCCTCTGCCGGCTGCGACGGACCGATGCTGATCATTTCAGCAGATCCCATTTCCGCGGCGAACTCAACGCTGCCGCATTGAGCTACGGGTATGTTGCGCGGGATGGGGGTGCACGAGGCGGTCATGCGAAATATTTGCGGTCCCGCGTGGCGAATTTGAGATTTGTCGGCAGGGCGTTAAGATTAGTTGCTTGGGAGCCTGTGTGGGTAAGGGTCGCAATCCGGCGATTATTCGCACAGGCTTCTGGCAGAGGAATTGGATAATGCCGGAATTGCAAACGCCTGTGAACACTGGATCCCAGGATTTAATTACGTCCGTAGATCAATTGCGCGATGTATTGCCTGCCATTACGGATGCCATGGCTGCGACTATGACGGCGATTGCCCAACGGTACACCTTCCGGTTGCCGCGATTTTATGCTGAAAAGATTCTTCTTAATGATGTGAATGATCCACTGTGGGATCTGGCGTTGCCTAATGAGGGGGAACTAAGCGATACCGGTGAAGAACGCTGGGATGCCTTTCAACTTGCCGATCGGGCTGTCAATCATCCGCGCTGGATTCAGAAATACCGTTATGAAGCGCTTCTGCGGGTAACGGATTTCTGCAGCGGGCTGTGCCGATACTGTTATTTGAAGAATAGAGATGTTACGCCGGGGCGAATATCGCATCAGGAAATTGATGCCATGTTTGATCAGGCGGAACACTCGCCGGGGCGAAGAGAACTGCGCGAGATTATTTTAAGCGGCGGTGATCCTCTGGCGGTTCCACCAGCGGTGCTTGAGCACGTGGCCCTGCGGATGCAGCGGCTCAATAAAACCGTAGCACGCCGCATTACCGTTACCATTCACACCCGTGAGCCGGTCTGGTATCCGCAGCGGATAATGGGTAACACGGCCTTGCACCAGGCTTTGAAAAAATTATCGCCGTCCTCGTATATTCTGCACGTGGTGCATCCGCGCGAAGTCACAACCGAATTGCACCAGGCGATGCTGGCGCTGACGGAACTGGCGGATTCCCGTCGGCCTCTGATGATGGCGCAGCATCCGCTGTTTCGGGGGATTAACAGTGACGGGTCAATAATTACAGATATGTATGACCGTATGGATTCCGGTCCGGTGGTGTTCAAGCCCTATTATCTGATTCATCCATTCCCTGATGGCACCTTGCCCCAGCATCGGCTGACGTTACCGGAAAGTCAGAAGATTCTGCGGGATCTGGCGTCCGCGCCCGGCACGCGTGTGCCTTTGCTGACCATTCCGACCCCCATGGGCAAATGCGTCATTGGCCCGTATGAGCAATTGGTTGATCGCGGCGGCTATTATCTTCTCCATACCAAAGATGGTGTGCCCGTGCAGTACGCCATTTCCCCGCACTATGATCCCGCTGAATCCCGAGTGCACATTCCGATTATGCCGGAAGTGCATCCCAGGGCGCTTGCGTTAAAGACCCTTTAACGCGGTGTTCACCGGGGAAGAACCGCCTCTGGATCAAGGCCGAGCAGTTTTAATCGAAGCAATGTTAACGCCATCTGACTGCTGCGCAGGCGAATGCTTTGGCGGTCGCCGGGGAATCGGCAGCTTCGTACATATACATCATCACCACCGTTCGGCCCGGCAATGGCGATATAAACCAGCCCCACGGGATTTTTCAGGTCATTGTTGGCCGGCCCCGCATTGCCCGTAACCGCAATGGCCCAATGTGCTTCCGCCCGGCGCCGGGCCTGTTGTGCCATGGCGGCGGCCACTTCGCGGCTGACGGCTCCGTATGTTTTAATGAGTTCCGGATCAACGCCAAGTTCCGCCGCTTTGCTTTCGTCGCTGTACGTGACCCAGCCGCGCTTAAAACATGCGGAACTTCCAGGAACATTCGTCAACATCATCGCGACCCATCCGCCGGTGCAGCTTTCCGCAGTGGTGACAGTTCTGCCCTGTTGCAGCAGGTTCTGCACCACAACCTCTTCGAGGGTGACCTGATCGGTGGAGAAAATCAGCTCGCCGAGTCTATGGCGTACAATTTCGGCTTTTTCAGTGATCATTGTGTGGACTTCCGCGGGTTGCCCCATGGCGTAGATGCGAACGGAAACAATGCCGTCGTGAACGGTTGTGCCGACGGATGGATTAGTTCCGCGCTTCATGAGGTCGGCAAGGCGCGAACCGATCCAGGATTCGCCGGCACCGCAGATATTAAGTGCCATGATCCGCCGTACCACACCGCCTCCTGCCGCTTGCAGCAACGGCTTAAAGGATAGTTCAAACATGGCCTTCATTTCCCTGGGCACGCCGGGCATGACAAATATCTGCGTTTTACCCAGTCGGGCCATAATTCCCGGAGCTGTACCACAGGAATTGCTGATGCAGGACGCGGAAAGCGGTCGCATCGCCTGCAGGCGATTGTTTTCTGTCATGGTCCGATTGATCCGCTTAAAAAACGTCTCCAGATCAGCCATGGCAGCCTGATCCTGTACCAGAGGCTCACCCAGTGCTTCCGCCACACTGGAACGCGTGAGGTCATCTTCCGTAGGGCCTAATCCACCGGAAATCAGCAGAATATCGCATAGAGCGGCACTATGGTGAATTGCGGCAACAATAGCGGCCCGTTGATCGCCCACAGTCAGTTGCAGTGGACAACTGATTCCAAGGTCCGCCAGTTGCCTTCCCAGCCAGGCGGCATTGCTGTTAATGGTTAGTCCGGAGGTAAGTTCGTCACCAATCGAAATAATAATCGCATTCATGATTTCTGTGCCTTTGCTGTCAGTGGGTGAATTGTCGCCAATTATAAGCTCTTGGCAAACCGGATTTTAATTTGCGGCCCGCAATGGGGTACAATGGTAATGGTGCGTAGGGCTACCAACCCCATTGGTTTGCGGACAAACTTTTTTGCTTCGCGTTGCCGGGCTACTGGTGGTACCATAATTTATTGTTTAGCGCTGCCCTACGTTAAATGAGGAATTTTTTTTGCAAAACGAATCCAATGCGTATGAGCACCATTTTGATATTCTCCATAACATGCAGGATCTTGTGCAGGAGAATCTCATTTATCTCTCCCCGGTAGATAAAGCGTGGCAACCCACCGATTATTTACCGGATTTCACAGCCGACAACTGGGCCCAGCAGGCGCAGGATTTCCGTGTTCCCGCGCAATGCTTATCCGATGAAGCGCTGGTGGTGCTGGTAGGGGACATGGTCACCGAAGAGGCTCTGCCAAGTTATTCTGTTTCTCTGAATCTTATTGCGCGGGATTATGAGGGGACCACGCCCAAGCCCTGGGCCAAATGGATGCGCGCCTGGAGTGCGGAGGAAAACCGCCATGGCGATCTGCTCAATGCTTATTTGCGTCTCACCGGACGGATAGATATGCGCAGCGTTGAACTGACCATTCATCATCTGATCGCCAATGGCTTTAATCCAAGGGCCTATCCCGATCCTTATAACGGGCTGATTTACACGTCATTTCAGGAGCGTGCCACGCGCATTTCCCATAGCAATGTGGCCAAACTGGCGACCGCACAAGGCGATGCGAATCTTGCAAAAATCTGCCTGCGTATTTCCGGCGATGAGGCACGCCATGAAGCGTTTTATACGCTTATGGCCGGAAAAGTCATGGAGGTTGATCCGGAAGGCGGTATCCTGGCGTTCCGTGAAATGATGCGCGGGCTGATCGCCATGCCGGGCCGATTAATGTACGACGGGAAAGATGCGGATCTCTTTGATCATTTTGCGGTTGTCGCCCAGCGCCTGGGGGTTTATACCGTCCATGATTACGCCGCCATTATCCAGCATCTTGTCAAAACATGGGACATCGCTTCGCGCTCGGTTTCCGGTGCCGCAGCCAAAGCGCAGGAATATCTCTGTAAGCAGGCGGATCGCTACATCAGTCATGCTGATCGCATTGCTGAATTCCAGCGCGGCCTGCCGCCGGTAGCCTTCAGTTGGATCCACGGACGATCAGTTTAAATGGATGCAAGCCGGAAATCTGTTTCATGGACCATCGGTGAACTGCTGCAGTGGACAACCGCGTTTTTCACCCGAAACGGCATTGATGAAGCTCGTCTTTCCGCCGAATTGCTGCTGGCCCACGCCCTGGGTTGCACGCGCATGGCGCTTTACACCCGCTTTGAACAAACCCCGCCGCCGGATCAGGTGGCGGCCTTCCGCGAGATGGTAAAAAAACGCAAAGATCACACCCCGGTACCCTATCTGATTGGCAAGGCCTGGTTCTATTCTCTGGAATTTGCGGTAACGCCGGAGGTGCTGATTCCGCGGCCCGATACCGAAACCCTTGTGGAGCAGGTGATTCGTCTGGCCCGAATGACCCCCGCATGGGAGGCACCGGAAATATTGGATTTGTGCACCGGCAGCGGATGTATCGCCATTGCTCTGGCTAAAAATCTGCCTGCGGCCCGACTCACGGCATCAGATATCAGCCCTGCGGCTTTACGGATTGCGGAAAACAATGCCGCTGCCCATGAACTTAGCGCCCGAATCCGCTTTATTTCAGGGGATTTATTTCAACCCATTGCCGCGATGTCTCCACCGGTAATGTTTCATGCCATTGTCTGTAATCCACCCTACATTGTCGCGGATAAAATTGCCGGGCTTATGCCGGAGGTTTCCCGCCATGAACCGCAGTTGGCATTAAATGGTGGGGCGGATGGACTGGCGTTTTATCATCGCCTGGCAACGCACGCGGGAGAATATTTACTTCCCGATGGTGCATTGATGGTTGAAACGGCGTTTGACCAAACCGCAGATGTTCAGAAAATTTTCCTGGCGCAAGGCGTCTTTCATGACAGCCGGATCATCCGCGACACGGCCGGCCATTCGCGATGCGTACTGGTGCGAAAAGCCGGTGCCGGGTAATATTCGCGCTTACCGATTGAGCTTGTAGCTTGGATAAAGTATATGGCCGTTGATTATTGTCGTTTTCCCGCAGATTTCACGTGGGGTGTTGCTACCGCAGCGTATCAGATTGAAGGTGCTGTCGCAGAGGATGGCCGCGGCCCGTCTGTATGGGATACCTTTTGTCTGCGGCCAGGCGCGGTTTTCTCCGGGCAATCCGGTGCGCAAGCTTGTGATCATTATCATTTGTATCGGCAGGATGTCGCCTTGATGAAAGCCATGGGCGTTAAAGCGTATCGCTTTTCCGCGTCATGGCCGAGAATATTTCCCGAAGGAACCGGGGCGGTTAGTGAAAAGGGCCTCGATTTTTACAAACGGCTGCTGGATGAACTTCGCGCTGCCGGGATTCAGCCCTGGATGACGCTGATGCATTGGGACCTGCCGCAGGCCCTGGAAAATCGGTATGGGGGTTGGGAGTCCCGGCAATGCGCAATTGATTTTGCCACGTACGCCGGATATATGGCTCGGCATCTCGGCGACCGCCTGGAAGGAATCTTCACCATCAATGAATTTGTCTGCTTTCTGGATAAAGCCTACGGCTTTTCCGATGAGCCATTTGCCCCCGGCAAGCAAACATCCATCAAGGTGTTGAATCAGGCGCGACACCATGCGGTGCTGGGCCATGGAATGGCTGTGCAGGCCATCAACGCGGCCGGCAAATGCCGGGTTGGATTGGCGGAAAACATCCCTAATTGCGCGCCGATTCTTGAAACTCCCGAACATATCCACGCTACGCGCAACGCACTGCGTGAACGCACAGGAATGTTTCTCATGCCGATTTTAGAAGGTGCCTATCATCCGGCCTATCTGGAATCGCAGGGGGCCGACGCACCTGTATTTACAGATGAAGATATGACAATAATTTCATCGCCTATAGATTTTGTCGGGCTGAATCTTTATGCCCCCACGTATATCCGGCATGATCCGTCCAAACCCTGCCAATGGAGCGAGGTTCAGTGCGACCCGCATTATCCCCGTATGCACATGCCATGGTTGACCATCGGCCCGTCGATTACCTATTGGGGGCCGCGGCTGGTTGCCGAGTTGTGGAACGTCAAGGCGATTTATATCACCGAAAACGGCTGTGCGTATCCAGATGCGCCCGATGCGGACAATAAAATATGGGACACCGCACGGGTGATGTATTTGCAGCAGCATCTGATTGGTGCGCACCGCGCGGTCAGTGAAGGGTATGGCCTCAAGGGCTATTTTCACTGGAGCCTGATGGATAATTTTGAATGGGCCTGTGGCTATTCCAAACGCTTCGGCCTGCATTACGTTAATTACCAGACCATGGAACGCATTCCAAAATTAAGCGCCGAATTTTATGCCAACGTCATCCGCCGAAACGCTCTGGGATAACGGCCGCGTTGCGGGTTAGGACGCAGGAGTTAGGAGCTAGGAGTTAGAATTTGGTGTCGCCAAGTGCGCTTGGCGAGCGAAATAGTAGCGCCAGCGCTTCCAAAGCCTTCTAGCTTCTAACTCCTAATTCCTAAATTCTAATGTCCTCGCCCCTCGATGAGTTTATCTTCGTGCGGTAAGATTCAGCCCATGGATGTATTACCCATAGATGCCTTTCTGCCGCAAATTATCGCGCTGTTGCCGCGACAGGGCGCGCTGGTGCTTACTGCAGAGCCGGGCGCGGGTAAAACCACGCGCGTTCCTCCGGCCTTGCTGGAGCCTGGCATTCTCCCGGCTCATGCCCCGCGCATTGTGGTACTCCAGCCGCGGCGCATTGCGGCCAAGGCTGTCGCAGCGCGTATTGCCCAGGAGCGCGGTTGGACGCTGGGTCATCAGGTCGGCTATCAGGTGCGGATGGAAAAACTGCTGCGTGCGGATACCGCGTTGCGGATCATGACGGAGGGAATTCTGGCGCGGCAACTTTTAGATGATCCATCCCTGGAAAATGTCGGTGCCGTGATTTTAGATGAATTTCACGAACGCAGTATTCACAGTGATCTGACATTGGCCATGCTCCGGCAGGTGCAGCGGACCATTCGTCCGGACCTGCTGATTTTGGTCATGTCCGCCACGCTTGATGCGCAGAAAGTCGCTGATTACCTGGATCACGCGCCCGTGCTTAGTGTGCCGGGCCGGCTCTATCCTGTGCGAACGATCTACCAGCCCGGCAGTGATGGTCGATTGGAAGATCGTGTGATGTCTGCGGTGCGTACGGCGCTGGAACTGGAAAATACCGGACATATTCTGGTATTTCTGCCGGGGGCCATGGAAATCACCCGCTGTGCCGCCGCAGCCAAAGCGTCATGGGCGAACCATGCGATAGGCACCTTGTATGGTTCCATGCCGCTGGATGCTCAAATCAACGTACTGAAAGCAGGCACCCAGCGCAAGATTATATTTTCCACCAATATCGCCGAAACCTCATTAACCATTGATGGCGTTCGCGTGGTCATTGATTCCGGCCTGGTGCGGCAGGCCAGTCTCGATGCCCAGCGCGGCGTGGATCGACTGGACTTAGTTCAGATCAGCAAAGCCTCCGCTGATCAACGCCTGGGCCGCGCTGGACGAACCGCACCCGGGTTGTGCATCAGACTATGGCCGGAATTGCAAACCAAGCACCTCCGCGATTTTGAAATTCCTGAAATAAAGCGTGTCGATTTGGCGCAAAGTATCTTGACGCTCTACGCCTGGGATCGCCACGGCCCGCAGGGCTTCGATTTTTTTGACGCTCCACCGGAGCAGCGCATCGAATCCGCAGTGGAATTGCTGCGTGAATTAGGTGCCCTGGAGCTGATCTTAGATGGTTTGCGCCTCACTGCACTTGGGAAAAAATTGCTGGAATTGCCCCTGCATCCGCGTCTGGGGCGGTTGATGCTTTCGGCCATGCAATGCGGCAAAGGGGCTTTAGGCTCCGTGCTGGCGGCCTTAATTTCCGAGCGGGATATTGTATCGTCACGCCGGGATCAGCGTGGGGCAGGTGCGGGCGACTCTGATGTTTTAATCAGGGTCATAGCCTTGGCGGAGGCTGGTGCTTATAGCGGCTCCACGACGATTGACGCGGCAGGAGCCTCCCGGGTGCGGGCGGTGGCGGATTCGTTGGGCCGGCTGATTGGTTCAAAAATAGATTTCACCCGCGTTGCGGCGCACGCGGACTGGGCAACAATCGGTGAATTACTGTTGCAGGCGTATCCCGAACGGGTATGCCGCCGGAGGGAAACCGATGCGATGCGGGCCGTGATGGTCGGTGGAGGGGGTGTGCGCATGGGGCCGGGTTCCGTGGTACTGGGCGCACCATTATTTGTCGCAGTGGATATTGCGGCATCAAACAGTTCCGGCGAGGCGCTGGTGCATATTGCATCGGCGATTACGCGTGAGCAATTGGCACGCCTCTGTCCCCACGCCATTCGGGAGGAAAAAAACATAGAAATTGTGGACGGCCGGGTATTGGCTTACCGCAAAGTATTGTACCGTGATCTGGTGTTGGAGCAGTTCGCGGATTCGCAGCCTGATCCGGAAGAATTTCAGAAAGCGGCGGCAGCCTATATCGCCCAGCATCTGCCGGATTTTATGCAACGCCATGCGGCACTGCGCCGTTTATCGGGGCGACTGGCCATGCTGCGAAAAGCTATGCCGGAAAAGCTTATCCCTGCACTAAGCCCCGGGGACCTGCTGCCATTACTGGAATCCGGCTCGCTGAATGCGGGGGAATTGCGGAAATTGATCGCTGGAGAGGGGCTGGCTGCGGCCATTGAATCAAATTTGGACTACGCCGTAACGCGCCTGCTGGCGGAGGCAGCCCCTTCAGACCTTGCCTTGCCCAATGGTCGCTCTGCGGAGCTTGACTATCGTGACGATGGCACGCCCGTGCTGTCGGTACGCCTGCAGGATTTATTTGGCTTTCAAGATACGCCCCGAATCGCCGGCGGCCGGGTGCCGGTGCTGCTGGAAATTCTGGGCCCTAACCATCGGCCCGTGCAGATTACCCATGATTTAGCCGGTTTCTGGGCCGGCAGTTACGCGCTGGTGCGAAAAGATTTGCGGGCGCGGTATCCTAAACATGCGTGGCCGGAAAATCCGGCGCAGGCTCAACCGATTCTGCGGCGCGATCGCAGAAAATGAAGCGGCACTCCGCCTGCCAGCAATACAACGCGTTTCCGAAGCATAGAATAGTTAGTTCGTTTTTGGAGCAACGGTCATGAAAGCATGGTTACTGGAAAAACTCGGCGGTTTGGAGAATCTGCATTTGGGCGATGCAGCCGAGCCGGTATGCGGTGCGCATGACGTGGTGCTGGAAGTGCAGTATGCGGCATTAAATCCTGCGGATCGTTATTTGGCCGAGGGGCAATACCCGGCGCGGCCCGCGCTTCCGCACATTCTGGGCCGCGACGCCGTGGGCCGCATCAGCCAAACCGGTTCGACTGTTACCGACTGGAAGCCCGGAGATCATGCACTGATTATTCGTGGGCCGGTAGGTGTGGAACAGGCCGGGACTTTTGCCCAGAGGGTGACGGTTCCAGCGGACAGTCTGGCGGCCCTGCCCGACGGCTGGACACCGCAGCAGTGTGCCGGAGCGTCGTTGGTGTATCTGACAGCCTGGCAGGCGCTGACGCAATGGGGAGACTTGCCGCCGTCCGTCGTATTGATAACCGGTGCCAGCGGCGGCGTTGGCGTCGGCAGCGTGCAACTGGCCTGCGCTCTGGGCCATACGGTTGTCGCATTTTCCCGCAGTGAGGAAAAGCGGGCGCGGCTTTCTGACCTCGGTGCGAAAATCACACTGGATCCCGCAGACACCCAATGGCGAAAAAAACTTCTGAAACTGTTGGGGGATAAACGCGTGGAACTGGTGGTGGAAAATATTGGGGGAGCAGCCTTTTCCGAACTCCTGGACGTGATGGGCATGTGGGGAAAACTAAGCGTGGTAGGGCGGTTGGCCGGGCCGGTCCCGCAATTTAACACCGCCAGTCTTTTCTTTCGGCGTTTGCGGATCGGCGGCGTTGCGGCGGGGAGTTTCACCGCCTCGGAAGCTCAAGCGGCCTGGCGGGAAGCACTGAAGCTTCTGAAGGTTCATGACTGCCGCCCGCTGGTGGATTCGGTTTTTGAATTTGACCAGTTGCCCGAGGCATTTGAGTGTCTGGCCAAAGGGCCTATGGGGAAAGTTCTGCTGAATGTTGCGGGGTAGCCAAGCCCGGTTCAGCCAAGCCCGGTTCGCTTACGCCCTTGGCTTCACCCGTTAAAATCGTCGCATGAAGGTCCACTTCCCGGCGTGCGTAAACGCGGCCGGACCAGACGCTGCCACCGCGGATATAATAATCCCACATGCTCGCTGCGAGCACGCCGATGCAGAAGAGCATTCCCAGCGGCATAAACAGCGGCGATCCGGGCTTTTGGCAGGTGATACGGCGCAGCCGTTCAAAATGGGCAAAAAACAGGATATTAACCAGCAAAGCCAGCATCAGCGCCACCGCCCATGCCGGCACCGGCGCTAACACAATCGCCATGATCGCCAAAATTAAATACACGGGTACCAACACGCCCCCCAGCATAATCACCAGTGTCGTGAGGAATGCAATGATCGGGTTGCAGCGCAAACCGGCATAAGCATTTTTTTTCAGTCCGCAAAACGTATCCCTTAAACCTTCATACATGCGGCCGCTTAACAATTCGCGCGTGCCGACGGTAAACACCGTAAGTCCCTTCGCCCGTGCCTGTGTTCCCAACGCCAGATCTTCCACCAATTGCCGGTGAATAGCCGCATGACCTCCTATGGAGTTATAAGCACGTGTGCGAAACAGCATATAAGCACCACCGGTCAAAGGTGACGGATTTTGCGGATCATTGGATTTGTAAAGCGGTGCCAGGGTCAATAGTGCATGCTGGGCCATGAGCATGACCGATTGCTCAATCAACCCCCCGGTTTCCATCCGCGGCAGTAAACTCAGCAGGTCAATATTGCGATGATGCTGAAGCTGGACCATTTTTCGCAGGGATTGTGGATGATGCCGGATATCGGAATCGGTAAACAGCACCAGTTCTCCATCAATCTCATCCACCGCCTGTTGAATGGCCCAGACCTTACCGCCCCAGTCCTTCGGGGGGCTTTGATGATGATGAAGCACCCGCAAATGCGGGTAACGGGCCGCAAGTTCGCGGCAGATAGCTGCGGTATTATCCGTGGATTGGTCGTCCACAAATATGACCTGGTAATCGGGATAATCCAGTTCGCACAAAGAACTTAGTGTGTCGCGCAAAACGTGGCCCTCATTGCGGCCCGGAGCGATAATCGTCACTTTCGGCCACACGCTGGGATCACCTCTGTACTCCGCCGGTGCGTCATCGGGCGCGACCAGTGAATTAAACGCGTCCGGGGAAGTATCGGTATCGCAATTAAAGCGGGTCATCGTGCGCATAGCCTTGGAATAACTTACGCGCGCCCAAATACCCACCAGCGCCGCCAGCCATATACACAATATCCACGCTATCATCTGCATGCATGCCTTTCTTATAGAATTTCGTCTTCCGCCATCCTGTACGCAGCGGCCGAAGCATCGGATGAAATCCCGCAGGAGCAACGCGATTAAAGCCGATCTAAGGCGTCCAACTCCGCCACACTGGCCCGGCCCTGAATGAATCTCTGCACTTCCGGGTCAGGGCAATTACGAATCTCATCCGCCGTACCGCGATATACAATTTTCCCGTGCAGCAGCATGACAATATGATCGGCTACCTTAAAGGCGCTGGCCATATCATGGGTAACAACAATCCCGGTAACTTTGAACTGTTTCTGCAGCTTCAGGATCAATTCATTGATGACATCTGAACGAATGGGATCCAATCCGGTGGTGGGTTCATCGTACAGCAGGACTTCCGGATTCATGGACATCGCCCGCGCTAACGCCACACGTTTGCGCTGGCCGCCGGAAAGATCTCCGGGCATTTTTCTTTCGCTGCCGGCCAAGCCGACGATGGAGAGTTTTTCGTGAATGGTTTCGGTGATCTGTAATTCAGTAAAGCCCCCTTCCTGGCGCAGTGGAAAGGCAATATTTTCTCCCACATCCATGGAATCAAACAGGGCACTTTGCTGGAACAAAAATCCAAATCGCCTGCGAATAGGCTCGAATTCTTTTTCCGGCAGATTGTCAATTCGCTGCCCATGAAAATAGACTTTTCCGGAGTCAGGCCTAAGCAATCCGACAATATGTTTCAGCAGCACGGATTTGCCCGTGCCGGACGGCCCGATGACCACGGTCGTCCGATCGGCCGGGACATCAAGGTCCAGTCCGTTAAGTACCACCAGCGATCCGAATCGTTTATGGACATTCTCAAAACGAATCACGGGTCCATCAGGGGAATTCTCGGAAGTTATGGGCATAAGCAATAAACTCACAGGATGCTGGGTTGGTTGGGCCACAGCATGATATAAATATTATTAAGCATGACCGCAAGAATGAAATTGGCCAGCAGAATGACACAGAATCCGGCGACAAAGCCCTCCGTGCACGCCCGGCCCACACCGCGGGCACCGTTACCGCAACGGAATCCCTTGTAACAGGCAATTGTGGATATGACCAGACCAAAGAAAAAAGCCTTGATAAGTCCGACAAGAACTGTGAACATATCCATCCCCGTCTGTGCATAATGCCAGAACGGATAATTCCGCACGCCTTCGACTCCCACGCAAATAAGCCAGCCGCCCAAAATCCCGATTGAATCACTAAATACGGTCAGCACCGGAGTCATAATAATGCACGCCAGCACCCGCGGCACCACCAGTGTCCGCACCGGGTCTGCCGCCATAACGCGCAGGGCGTCAATTTGTTCCGTTACGCGCATGGTTCCCAGCTCTGCAGTCATGGATCCGCCCAAGCGGCCCGCGAGCATCACGGCCGTAAGCACCGGCCCGATTTGCTTGACCACGCTGATAACAATAACCGAGCCAACACGATTGCCCGCACCGATAGCCTTGAATTGCGGATAGGCCTCCACCGCCAGGACCGCTCCGATAAAGCCGCCGCCCAGCATAACCACCGGAATCGACAGCGTTCCCATTTCATACATCTGTATAAACAGCTCGCGGATCGTGCGGCGGTTCAAGCCGGTAAATATGCCGTAAATAATCGAGAAAAGGAAACATCCAAAGTCGCCCATGATCTGAACGGCATTGACCGTCCATCCACCGATGACCGCTAAAAAGCCGGTGATCGGATTGGTAACTCGCCGGCGCGAGGTCTGATTTTGTTCCATCGTAAGTATCTCTAAAAGCCCATAATCCCAGTCGCGCTTCCGCCACGGACGCTCATCCGTCTGGGTATTGTATACGTGCAGGGGCCGGACAGGGTAATGGTTCACTTAAATTATTGGTAACACTCCACGGCAACAGAAACACTATGAAGGTATGCTGCGGTGGATATCGGCCAGCGGACAGCCTCTGCTGGTCGGTCTGCTGGTCGGCATTATCAAATATATCCGTCACGGATACAATGGTCCCGCGATGGATCAGTTACAGCATATAACGCGGTGGAAAACGGAAATGGTTGCAACCGCGGCTAAGCCGTACCGGGCGGCCGGGCGTTTCGCCTGGCACTTTGCGCGTGGCAAACTCGGTGGTGATCCGGCTTTTTTCGGATTGTTACAGAACGGGCTGATACCTGCGAAATCACGCATCCTGGATTTAGGTTGCGGGCAGGGGTTGCTGGCGGCGTGGTTGGCGGCGGCTGACGTTGTATCCTCCGCCGGTAACTGGCCGCAGGAATTTCCGCCGGCTCCCCAAGTCGCTACCTACCGCGGAATTGAGCTTATGCCGCGGGATGTGCAGCGGGCCGATGCCGTTTTGGGCAATGGCGTATCGGTTGAGCAGGGCGATATTCGCACGGCCGACTTCGCCAGCGCGGACTTGGTAGTGATTTTGGATGTGTTGCATTATATGCCGCTTTCAGCGCAGGACGACGTTCTTAACCGCGTGCGCCGGGCACTGGAGCCTGCGGGCACATTGCTCCTGCGCATCGGCGATTCCGCCGGCGGTTGGCCATTTCACCTTAGTAATTACGTAGACTCCGTCGTCGCTATCGCCCGCGGTCACAAACCGGGGCGCTTACATTGCCGAACGCTAAGTCAATGGAAAAGCGATCTGGAAAATCTGGGATTTGCCGTAACTACTATTCCGATGAGCCAGGGCACCCCCTTCGCCAACGTGCTTCTTTCAGGAAAAATCGGCGGCGCGGCGGTGTAACGATTTCCTCTTTTCGAGAGAATTTCGATTGCTTTCCATTCCCTCAGGGGTAAAATTCATTCATATTTAAGTCTTGTAGCAGCCCTGAAAGTCTGAAAGACCGCAATGCCATCAGCGGAACCGATGAATCAGGAAAAAGGACGAGCGATGGTCGTTCCATCTACCGAGATATGTGACCACTGCGGCCACGTTATCCGTGATTCAGAAACGGCCATGGTGTGGCACGAAAAGGTGGTCTGCGCCACTTGTTATATCCGACTTGATCACGAAGCCCGCGTGCAAGCTTGGAAACATAGGCGCTTTATGGGTGTCATTGCTTTGTGCGCTTCCGTAGTCGGATTGATTGCAGGTGCACTGATCTTCCGCACGCCATCTGCCCCGAAACCGCCGACAGTTTCCTCCAAGCCACTGCCGGTTCCGGTTAAGATAATTGCACTTGCCCCCGCGGCGGTGCCAAAGGCTCCGGCTGGACGGCCACCCTCGGCGAAGGCGACCCCGCAAATAGCTGGTAAAATAGCGGAGAAATCAGCAACATTGCGCGTTAAGCCATTATCTGTTCCTGCAGTGCTGAACAAGGGTAAACCTGCGGTAACAACCCCACACGCTGCTGCCCATGTTGCCGACACCGCCCGAATTTCCTTGCCCGCAAAGCCAGGTAGTCTCCATACGACAATCGCGGTGAAACAAATTGTAAGCCTCGCAGGATGGAATAACTTATTGAATCCCCTGGCTGCCGATTGGGTGCCGGGTAGCGGCAGGAATCTGTTTCTTCTGGCGCGCGGAGGACGGGCGCTGGACAAAATAGACACGCATCAGCGACGGATCAAACCGTTCCTTTACTTTCCAAATCGCCACGGGGAATATCTTTTCCGCGGAACACACGGTCATCTTTATGTATGGTCGCAGCCGGTTGCCGGCCCCAAACAGTCGGAAGTCGAAATCATAAGAATTAACCCGAAAACACGGGGCCGCCGGATCATCGCCACGATTGCGTCCCAATCCTACCTCGGTCTGTCGTGCGGCGGCATGGCTGAAACATCAGACCGGACGTTATACGTAGCTGTGAATCAGCCCTTCGGTCTTCCCTTTTCTCACGGTAGCCCTGGCAAGGTCATCGCGGTACCACCTGGTTTAAGCCCCGTCGTTGTCGCCCGATTCAAAGCTCATCAGGTTGGCGATTTGTGTGCCGCCGACGGTGCGGTAATTGCGGTGACCTTCCAGTCCAGTTGGCCCGGTCACTTCTATGGCTGCAATGCCATCATCAAAGTTGGAACACACATTCCACTGCAAACCGTTGCCAGGTTTAACGCTGCCGGTCAGTCTGAACATCGGCTTCCGCATGGTGGCCGAATTAGAACGGGTGGGATAATACCGGGACAGCTTTCCCTTCCCATTCAAAAAACTCCTGGCAATTACCTCTATGGTCTATCCAGCCAATACAAGAAAACAAACGGATTGGCCAACTGGGTATTTCGCATATCCAGGAAAAGCGGTCATGTTAAAATACTTGCGAACTTTATTACCCCCAAGCGGCGGGTAATTATTGGATTTGCCGCCGAACCGGACGGCAACGTGTTCGTCACAGCAAACGGCGGCCCGTTCGGATTCGGCCGGCTCATGCTGCTTAAACCGGGCCATCAATTAAAGCCGTTGGTTGAATTCTCAGGCCAGACGGGTATCTACCCGCAAGGTCCCCTTTTCCCGCTTTCGGGCAGTGTTGTCGGATTTAATGCGGCCAGCGGGCCCATGGGCCATGGAACTGTGTTTTTCGCATCGCGCTCGGGCGCGGTAACCGCGAAGTCTTTACCGTCACGTGTCTCATTGGCCTTTCCGTCGCTGCACCCGGGGATTCTCGCGGGCCGCCCGGGCCATTTCTATGTTTCAGCTGCCAACCGCTCCTTGTATGAGGTCAAAATCAATTCCTCAAAACTTGCGGCTCCGGCGCGATTGGCCGCAGTCCGTAACCCAGTTGTCGAGCCGCAGCATCGGTTGGCAACCGCCCCGGGCCGCAAGCACCATTCCGTGACGGCCGGCCCTCCCCCCGGATTCGGCGTCCGTATAGTGAACCTTGTCAACTTCAAGAAAGGCGGCTTTGCGCCAGATTTCAACAGAAAAGCAGTAACCACCGGAGGGGACGTCTACTATCAAGCCAGTGATAAAGGAGCCTACGAAGCACAGCCGGATTCAGTTTTAGTAAAGGTAAATCTCCGCACCGGGGCCAATCACGCGATAGTTAGCCTGGGAAAAAGTGATAGCTTTGGAACGCAGATCGTTATGGCAACGCGGCATTTGTATGCCTTCGTCCATCGTGCCCACCGCACCGGCCAAAATCAACTCAGCCTTTCAACCTTTTTACTCCGCGTAAATATTGGCACGGGCAATCGTCGCACCATTGTCCTAACTCACAGGCCCAATAGTTCTTTTGAACTTTTCCCATCGTATCGGGGTGTCGTGAATCCCGGTGACGGAACACTGTACATCTCCAGCAATGAGCCGCCCCCGTATACCAGCACGTATCACATACGCCGAGGCGAGGTGATCGCCATTCCCCGCCTTGGGAAGCCGCGCGTCCTGTACCAACGGATATTAATGGGGCAAGCCACAATCGGGGCATTACATTCCTTTGGAAACGCCGTCGTGGGCACAACCTCTTCGGATGGGAATGACGGTGGGGGAGATATTTTCATTGTCGGAATACACACGCCATTTGCTGTATTAAGATCCTTCCGGAGCCGCGACTGGTCCCGCAAAAACTATCCGAAACCGGGAATATTGCCACGGCGGGTGCCGCTGCCCGGCAAGCTGTCCCGGCAGGGGCTGGTCGTGAAATCGCCTCCGGGCGGGACGGTGGCGCGGGCGTATGGATTAATGCAGCTTTCGACAAAAAATCACAGGACACGTGCCTGGGCGTTCGAATGTTCCTCCGCCGGCAAAAGAATCAGAATTATTGCTTGCTTCGGCGGCCAATATGGCCCGGTGCCCACATCGTTCGGTGTGGAACCCAACGGCACCATGGTATTTACAAATAGTGCCGGCCGATACGGATTTGGCCAACTTCTGGCCGTGGGGCCAGATGAAAAACGGAAGGTGCTGTTTAATTTTTCGCCACGATACGGGGTATTCCCACGCAACACGCTGGTCACGCTAAGGGACGGAATCTTGGGATGGACTACCGGCGGCGGAGTGAACGGACGCGCCGGTTGCTTCTTCGTGCCCGGCAACGGAAGTCCGGTGAGAATTGCGCCATCGCCCCGGATTTTTGAATTGTTTCAGTCGCTGAATAGGCACGCATTCATACCGCTGGCCGGGAACAATCTGCTGGTGATGGTACGAAACGCCGGTGCCTTTCGAGCGGGTAATGCCGCGGAAATTGAGATTCATCCAACACTTTCACCGCCGGAGAACCGTTCCGATTGGCCGCAGGCCGTGCCGGTCGGGCATCCGGCAGGTAAGAGAAAATCAGCAGCGGCTGTTGGAACCAAGGCAACCGGCATATCTTCCAAGTGAAAGCTCCATAGGAGCCTATCCAAGTAATCGCCCGGTTGCGGCAGCGTGATTTTTGTTTCTCTTGGCGGAGCATCGCATCAGAGCACCGCGATGCTAACCCGGTGGTTGGCTGGTGGCAGTGGATCAACCACCGGATTAATCATCCGGTGCTCAAAAGTCGCGACGATGCGATACTTCATCACGATGGTACCCCAGGGAACTGCGCCTACGATGCAGCTTGCCACGCGATTTCTCCTCCTCCTTACTTGACAGTTACTTTCCTGTTATTGGCATTGCCGCACCGGGCGCGTAAACTATATCCCCTTGAGCTTCGACCGGCCCGAAGGGTTTTATGCGGGTTCGGTCATAACTGTGTTGGCTCATCGGATATTTTGCGCAGGAGTATTTTGAATGGTTAATCGTCCCCGCAGCCCGGAAGTGACTGAAGGTTTTGATCGTGCGCCGCAACGGGCGTTTTTTCGTTCCATGGGGCTTACCGACGCGGATATTCATCAGCCGTGGGTGGGCGTTGCCAGTACATGGAATCAAGCCACGCCCTGCAACATTACCCTGGATCGACAGGCTCGGGCGGCGGCTGCAGGGGTCAAATCCGCCGGCGGCACGCCGCGGGAATTTGTGACCATCGCGGTATCTGACGGTATTGCCATGGGGCATGAAGGCATGAAGGCGTCGCTGGTTTCCCGTGACGTCATCGCGGATTCCATTGAACTTATGATGCACGCTCACCGTTATGACGCGCTGGTGGGACTGGCCGGCTGTGATAAATCCCTGCCGGGAACACTTATGGCCCTGGCTCGATTAAATTTGCCCGGGATATTTATTTATGGCGGCACCATTCTTCCGGGAAAATTCAAGGGGAAAGATGTAACAATTGTAGATGTCTACGAGGGTGTCGGTGCGCATGCCGCCGGCAAAATGACCGATGCGGAATTATACGAACTCGAATGCAACGCCTGCCCGTCGGCGGGATCCTGCGGCGGACAATTTACAGCCAATACCATGGCGTGTGTCGCCGAGGCCATGGGTATGGCCCTGCCGGGGTCCGGTTCCCCGCCGGCGGTGGAGCTTTCACGCGATGAATTTTGTCAGGCGGCGGGGCGGCAGGTTCTGCAACTTCTGGAGAAAAACATCCGCCCCAGCGACATCATTACGCGCGAAGCCCTGGAGAATGCTGTGGCCATCGGCGCAGCCACCGGCGGCAGCACCAATATCTGTCTGCATCTGCCGGCCATAGCGCATGAAGCCGGCCTGAAACTGACCCTGGATGATATTGAACGCATCAGCCGGCGCACGCCTACTGTCGCCGATCTTAAACCCGGCGGTAAGTATGTGGCTCTGGATGTTTACCGCGTAGGCGGTATTCCCGTGATTCTCAAAGTCCTGTTGGATGCAGGTCTTATTCATGGCGACTGTAAGACCGTTACCGGTAAAACCATGCGCGAAAATCTCAAAGATGTGGTGCTGCCGGGCGGCCAGGATGTGGTTGTCCCCGTGGAAAAGGCCATCAGCCCCAATGGCGGTCTGAGAATTCTCAGGGGAAATCTGGCGACGGAAGGCTGCGTCATAAAAATCACGGGCGTGAAAAAGTTGCAGCATCGCGGCCCCGCCAGGTGTTTTGATTCTGAACAAGAGGCCATGAAGGCTGTACAAGGCCTGCAAATTAAAAAAGGCGATGTGGTGATTATCCGCTACGAAGGGCCAAAAGGCGGCCCGGGTATGCGGGAAATGCTGGCCGTAACGGCTGCCATTGTCGGCCAAGGCCTGGGATATGACACCTGCCTGATTACCGACGGACGCTTCAGCGGCGGCACCCGCGGATTGTGCATCGGCCACGTCGGGCCCGAGGCGCAGGTGGGCGGCAATATTGCGCTGGTGCGCGATGGTGATATTGTCGCTGTGGACGCAGAAAAAGGCACGATAAACGTTGAACTCTCGGATGAAGAACTGGCTGTGCGGCGCAGAAGCTGGAAGCCTAAAACTCCCATGTATACCCGCGGGGCATTGGCAAAATATGCCAAAATGGTAGGGCCGGCCTGTGATGGTGCCGTGACGCATTAAGTTTGCAATTAAAGCTCAGTGCTGCATCGCCATTGCGTGCGCCCGGTCTTACAGGCTTTCACGCGATATAGCGCGCTGTCCGCCTGGCGAAGTACCGCGTTTGATTCCGTGGAACCATCGGGGAACACGCAGTAGCCAATGCTGACCGAAACGCTTATGCATCGATTTCCCGGCAGGGAAAATGGTTCATCCAGAACCGCCCCGAGGCGCGTGAAGTAGGCCTTCGCATCCTCCGGGTTGCGCAAGTCCTCCAGAAGAATAACAAACTCATCACCGCCCAGGCGCAGGGCCGAATCCGTTTTACGCAAAGCGTTTTTAATTCGCCCGGCCAGAGCGCGCAGAAACGCATCACCGGCCGCGTGCCCGTAAGTGTCATTGATGAGTTTGAAGTCATTGACGTCCATCATAGATACGGCCATAAGTGTCTTTTGGCGCTGGGCGCGGGCTGCGGCCTTTTCAATAAAGCCATCAAGCGATGATCGATTGGGCAGGCCCGTAAGGGTATCATGTCCGGCCAGCCACGCCTGCTGTGTGAGTTCCTCATCCAATCGCGTGCGAAGGTCAATTTCATCCAGCGCATGGCCCAGCAAAAGTGCCACGCGCGATATCAGATTCCGCATCTCCTGATCAAATAAATTTTCATAACTGGAAATCAGCCCCATCACCGCCCAGATATGGCCCTTGCGGTTAATGGGCACGGCGGCGGCGGATTTTCCGCCAACGGACTGAACTACTTGATGATGCTTTCGCAGTTCAGGATCCGTGGCGTAATCAGTGACCCAGCAAAGTTGGTTTTCGCGCCAGGCTTGGGCCAGCAGGCTTTTGTCCTCTCCATCAGGTAAGGAAACACGGTGTTTTTGAATATCGTCGGCCCCTTTTCCCGCGATAGCGATATATTCAAAGACCCCGCTGCGGTTGGGCCGGGCGGCGGTGACGGTGACAAATAGTCCACCGCGGGCCAGTTGATCAACGGTTTGGGTAAACAGCGTATTTTCATCCGGCGATTCAAGAATAATTTCTCCCTGCACGCTTAATGATTTATACAAACTGCTCAGGCGTTCCAGCCGGGATTTCATATCCATTGAATCCAGCGCCCGCCCAAGCATTTGCGCGCAACTGGTCAGAAGATTCAGCATGTGCTGATCAAAAAAATCTTTATGGCCGGAAACCACTGTCAGCAGGCCCCATATAACGCCACCGCGATAGACCGGCGCAGTTGCTAACGCGTTGATGTTTCGGGATGCCGGTTCCCGGTTAAAACTCTTGGCGCGAGGGTCATTGGAATAATCATTGCTGTACTGCATGCTTTGGGTACGCCACGCTTCGGAGGATAACGTTTGCGTGTCATCAGTGACGGAAAAGGCGAACCCCTGCGTAATTTCTTCGCTCGCCAGTCCGGCACCATAACGATACCGCATAATTCCCGTCTCGTCGGGGCAGCCGATTCCCACCAGCAGAAAAGTTCCCTTGGCTACCAGAGTTTCACACGTGCCCTGCAACAACTGGTTTACATCCGGAGCGCTTAGAATAAATTTTGATTCTTCCACCATCGCCTGGTACAAGCTGTTAAGCCGCTCCAGCGCCACCGACCGGTCTTTCAGACGGTCGAAGAGATTGCGTCGCTCCAGCGCCCGCCCGATCAGCATGGCGCTGGTGGAAAGCAATTGCAGCATATCGTCATCAAAGAAATCTTCCTTGTGGCTGATGACGCCCAGCACGCCCCATATCGCATTATCAACGACAATGGGAATGGATGCCCAGGCGTTGATGTTCATTTTTCGGGCATTGGCCTGAAAACTTGACGTGCGAGGATCAGTCAGATAATGGTTGCTGACCTGAATTTTCCCACTGCTCATGGCTTCCCCGGACAGCGTGCCGGCACCGAGTTTTATTGAGGTACTGAACGTCTTAATTAATTCCGCAGCCTGCCTGCCCGCCGCATGATGATAGCGCACCAGGCCATCGGCATCCGGTGAGCCGATGCCCACAATATCAAAAAATCCCGTGGCAATGAGCCGCTCGCAAATGCTGTTTAATAAACCGGGGCGATCGGTCGCCTCCACCAGCAGTTGCTCTTGTTCCAGGAGCGCACGATATATACAGTTCATGCGGTATAAAGCCGATGGAAGCGGCTCCCTTGGAGTGGTTGGTGCGGAATTATCAGCCATCGTATAACTCATGTTACATCCATAGCTATTATCGGCCGAAATCGTAATAACTAATCACTGGATTATGCGATTATTGGCTTGACTGACTTGCCAAATTTACTCATGGCCACGAAAAATCGGTTGGACGCCGGCCAAACTACAAATATTCAGGTGTGGCAATTTTTCCGGGCACCCCGCATCAACGCGACCGGCGAGCCGCCGGGTTTATCCCGGTGGGCTTCAGCATTCCTGTGAAAAGGCGGCTTTTTTACCCCGCCCGGAAAAATTGCCACGCCCAAATATTCAGGCCCCGGTGGCATGAGTTGACGTTTCCCCCGGTGTCGGCGAAAGTGAAGTATTATCGGCTGTGAGGATGGGCAATGGGCTTATTACCGCGCGAGGGCGCTTATTTTGTCACACATTTGTGTGACTTGGGAAAACAGGTTCGTGCCGCAGCAATAGCCGCACGCCCGTCCTGTAACGCGCTAGGCACCCAGCCCCTCTCGCAGGTGGCACGGGAAACTGCCGCCGACACCATTTACGATTTGGATACCCATATCGAACCCGTGCTGGAGGAATTTTGCCAAAAGTGGGGGCGCGAAATACCGCTGGTGCTTATTGCCGAGGGCATCGTGGATGAAAATGGTGCCGAGGGCGTCAAATGCTTCCCCCACGGGATTCAGCCGGCAGAGGCGGCATTTCGCCTGATTGTTGACCCCATAGATGGTACACGCGGGCTCATGTACGACAAACGCTCCGGCTGGCTTCTGGCGGGTGTCGCCCCCAATAACGGTGATACCACACGCCTATCGGATATTGTCGCAGCGGTTCAGGTGGAAATTCCCACCAGCAAACAAAATAAGTCCGATGTGCTGTGGGCCGTGCGGGGGCAGGGCGCAGCGGCCCAGCGGGAGGATTTGTCCTCCGGTCAAACCACCCCTTTGGCGCTGCGCCCCAGCCGCGCGGTGGATCTGGCGCACGGGTTCGGGTCGGTGGTGAGTTTTTTCCCCGGTACAAAACTTCTGGCGGCGGAATTAATGGAAACCATTTCCCTGCATGGTGGCGGCGGAAACGATCCGGGGAGGCCGCTGGTATTCGATGATCAATATATCTCTACCGGCGGCCAGCTCTACGAAGTGATGATCGGACATGACCGATTTGTGGCGGACGTGCGTCCCTATTTTTATCACGTCACGCATCAGCCTGCAGGCCTTTGCGCCCATGCCTATGATTTATGCGCCATGCTGATCGCTCAGGAAGCCGGTGTGATAGTATCCAACGCCTTGGGCCAGCCGGTCGATGGAGTATTGGATGTTACCACGCCGGTAGCCTGGGCGGCTTATGCCAATGAGCACTTGTATAAGCGCATTGAACCGGTGAGTGTAAAATTTTTTGCGGACCGCGGCTTGTTGTCGACGTGACGATTGGAGGTTTTCATGCAAGTAGTCATTATTACCGGCGGCGGCAGCGGAATTGGTGCCGCCACCGCGAAAAAACTCCTGGCACGCGGTGACTGTGTGCTGATTGCGGGGCGGGATGGTGAAAAACTAAACGCTCTGGCCAAAGCCCACACGGGCTTGCCCGGAGACATTGCCTGCTGCCCGGCGGATGTCAGTAAACCGGAAGATGTGCAACGGATTATTAACCATGCGGTGCAGTGGAAGGGACGCATTGACGCGGTTATCAATGGTGCAGGCGTAGCTCCCATGCTGCCAACGTTTGACATGACCAATGAACAATGGCGCGACATCATCGATATTAATTTGTCCTCGGTATTTTATATGACCCGCGCGGTCTGGCCGGTATTTGAAAAACAATTTGCCGCGTTGAAAGAAAGCGGAAAGTCCCCAGAAGAAGCAGGCGTCATTATCAACATTTCATCCCAGGCGGCGCGTGATCCGTTTGCCGGTTTGGCAGCCTACGGCGCGGCCAAAGCGGGCGTTAATTTATTAACCCGGGCGACAGCGCGCGAGGGCCGGGATATCGGCGTGCGCGTGATCGCAATTGCACCGGGGGCCGTCGATACGCCCATGTTCCGTTCGTTGCCGATTGCGTCCAAGGTGCCCGCGCGGGATATTCTCAATCCAACTTCCCTCGCGGAAGCGATCCTTGCGGCAATCGATGGCGGCTTGCGGTATGCCACCGGAGAGACGATTTACATCCATCGCAATTGTTTTTAGGAATAGTTCCACAAAATTGTGCCCCATCCTTTTAAGTCTGTGGATCGCGGCGTTATGCAGCCAGGGCCAGGGGGCGTGGCAATAATTCCGGGCCGGCGTCTGGGGCGCGGGTTTTCCGGACGAACTATTGTCTTAGCGCCGGCATTTATGCCGTCGATTTCGCAGATAGCCCGATAGGATATAAACCTGAACTTCGATTACAATTCGGCACTATGAAACGCTTTTATTCTATCGTGTTGAAATTGCTTCCGATAATTGCCCTGGCAGGGCCTCTGCTGGGTGTGTTGGCGGTAGCGCATGGGCGGGCGGGTGGAGGTGAGGGTTTTGGCGGCGGTGGCTTTGGAGGTGGTGATAACGGCGGCGGGGGTGGTGGCGGCGGTGGTGGTGGGATAATTATCTGGTGGATTGTTGAATATCTGGTGCTGGAGCATCCGGTCGTGGGGATTCCTGTACTGATTGTGGCAGGAATTTTATACTATAAAACCCACATTTCCGTCGCGGGATTTGTCCGCGACCAGCGCACCAATGCGGGCCTGACCGCGGTGGATGAAAACGCCGAAGCGCAAGCGGTGCAGGCGCTGCAGCAATCTGATCCGGCGTTTGATCTGCAGGCGTTTTATGGTCGTGTCAGTACCGCTTTTCTGAAAATTCAGGATGCCTGGTGTGCCCAGAGTCTTCAGACCATCCGACCCTTTATTTCAGATGGAACCCATGAACGCTTCGGCCTGCAATTCACCGAACAGAAACTGGATGCTCTGCGCGACCGCATGAAAAATATCGCGGTGCAGCAAATACAGATGGTGCAATTGATACATGACAATGTGTTTGATTCGGCAACCGTCTGCATCACCGCATCCGCAGTGGATCAAACGCTTTCCACCCAGACCGGTGCCGTGGTATCCGGATCAGGTGATGCGGAAGTGTTTACGGAATACTGGACTTTTCTGCGCCGGCGCGGCGCTAAAACTCCCAATGGGGCGGGCCTGATTGAAGGCAACTGCCCCAATTGCGGCGCGGCCATTGAACTCAATGCCGGCTCGCAATGCCAAGCCTGCCACGCATTGTTACGCAGCGGCCAGTATGACTGGGTGCTGGCGGAAATAACCCAGGATTCCCAATGGCAACCGGAAACATCACGCGATACCCCCGGCGTGGCAGAGTTGCAGACGCGCGACCCGAATTTCACGCTCGCCGGCCTGGAAGACCGCGTATCCGTTATTTTCTGGCGGAAAGTCCTGGCGGACCGATTAGGAAAAGTTGACCCGTTGCAGAACGTTGCCGATGCGACATTTGTGCAACACTACGGCCCGCTTTTGGCAACCCAAGCCAATGGCGTGCGGGCATTCTGGGGAGATTGTGCCGTCGGTGCCGTGCAGACCATGGGAATCATCGGCGGTTCACCGATGGATCGGGCCTTGGTGGAAGTGCGCTGGTCCAGTCGCCGCTATCAGACCGACGCATCCGGTAAAGCGCAAAAAACGCCGCAAAGCAACATGGCGCAGCATCTGATGGTGCTGGAGCGCAAGGCCGGCGTAAAGACTGATCCGGAAAAGGGTATTTCCTCCGCACATTGTCCCAATTGCGGCGCTCCGATCGCGGATGATACCTCCAATGCCTGCAGTTTTTGCGGCACAGTACTTAACGATGGCTCAAATAACTGGGTGCTTCTGGATATGCTGCCGGTCTATGGGCAGGCCGCGCAGGACTTGCTGCTGCAATTGGCACAAACAAATGCGATGATCTCCGATCCGACACAGACGCGACAACAGGTCGCAGCCATGCTGAACGTAGCACCGCCTGCCCCCAGCGGACTGCTGGCCTGGATGGTCAAATGCGTGGTGGACAATGGCAATATTGACGGCAACGAAGCGCGAATGCTGCAGCATATGGCCGACCGCCGCGGCGTAACCGATGAGCAGTTGCACCGCATGATGGATTCTGCCAGGCGCGGCGAATTGCAAATCACCGAACCCAAAACCCCCGA
>JAJZGH010000176.1 GCA_021798635.1 Planctomycetota bacterium
TCTCATCCGGCGAGTTTGTTCCCCTCTGGGACCGGCGCGGAGGCCGGAATACACTTATCTTGCTTGCTATTTTCGTCGCAGTGATGGCGATGCTGGTCGCGCCGTTTGGGTTACGAGCCATTAGGCCCTGGGGATCCGCACTGATACCCGCATGCATTTCTCTGGGTCTACTGATTGCAATCGGGGGTCCATTTTCCCTGCTTTGGGTCAAGAAAATCGCCGCGCGAAACCGCAGAGTCTGCCCGGATTTGGAATTCCTCGCGGAGTTGCCCCCGTTCAAACCTTATTCCGCGCCTGCAGCCCTCGCCGTGCGGCGTGCCATGGCGAGCCTCGCATCCGTCGCTCCAGAGATCATCCGCGCCAACGAATCGCCGGATTCGTACGATGTTTTTTCGCTGGGCCGCCCCCTGCTTATTGAGTTTGCCGCGCTACTTTGTGAGCAGCCAAACTTCCGCAGCGACCCGGTCGGCCTGGCGCGGGCGTTGGCCGTGTTCCCCCGCGATAGCTTGGCGGATCTCGCGGCGGCCGTTGCGGCCTCTGGATATTATTTAGCACAGGATGAGCGGGGCTAAACCCCCTTGCGATGCACCCAGGATATTAATTCCTTCCGATGCTGCGGAACCTCGGATTACGCCGACGTGGATAAAACGGACACGCAATATTCAGTTTGGACTTTCAGCCTTGATCATCCGCGGGGGTGGATTCCCGTGCGCGCGAGGATTAAAAATTGTGAAAAAAAATAACATTGCCCTTGCGGAACCGGCGGGGCTTGGCTTACTATGGATAGTTAATGAATCAGAGATCAGTTCATTTTCGTGGTTCCTTATCTTCAGCCTTGTGGCTTATCGGTGCCGGGCTTGCTGTTAATGCTATCGTGCTGGTCTGGAGCCATGTAAAATCAGATTCGGCGGACGCGGGTAATGTGGTCATGGCGGCTCCGTTGGTTAAACCCACCGCTGCACATAATGCTTCCGTGCAGCAGAACATCCGAATCGTGCCGACGCAGATATCCGCTGCGCGATGGGGCGTGGTGCTGGTGAACACGCGGACGGGTGTCATGGCCGTATATCGATTTGTCGGTTCGCAATCGCGCATTCAGTTGATGGCGAGCCGGGATTTCCGAGCGGATTTAAAACTCAAGGATTTTAATAATTTGCCGCCGACACCGGCTCAGGTAAAAGCGATGGTTTCGGCAGGAAAGGCGTTAGGGCAGCGTTAAAGGAATATCGCGGAAAGCGTGCAATTTTATGATGCTGATCCGCTGATTCATGAAAACGATTGAAAAGGCTCTGCCTTCTGGTAGACTAAGTAGGCAGTACCAGGTGACGGCGTCATAATGAGGAGTCGCTCATGGCGAAAATGTTCTACAGTTCCGAAGAAACAGCGGCTAAGCTGAATATGCCCGAGGACAAAATCAAGGAACTCGTGGAGAAAAATAAACTCCGCGAATTTCGTGACGGCAATCGTATCATGTTTAAGGTCGATCAGGTGGATCGCCTGGCCGGTGATCTGCAGGGCGGATCGCTGGAGGAAGGCATGATCGACCTGGCTCCGTTATCCGGCACCGGCAATCCGATTATGAATGCCAGTGACGCTACAGCGGGTGGCACATCGGCGGGTTCGTTTGCGGGCGGCTCATTATCTGGGCAATCTTCTTTTGGAAAAGCACCGGGCAAAGCCGATACCGGCCTTCCGCTGCAATCGCCCGCTCCTGGTAAAAAGCCGGTAAAAGTATTTGATGAAAGCGAAGTTAAACCCACGGATGCCAGCGCGCAAACGCAAATTTCATCTCCGTTGGATGAATCCATATCCCCCTCGGGATTGGATTCTGTAGGCAGCGGCTCAGGCTTGCTGGATTTGACGCGCGAAAGTGATAACACCAGCTTGGGGGCCGAACTGCTGGAAGAAATTTATCCCGGTGATCATTCCGTTGCCGGTCAGTCAGGGGTTGGATCATCTTCGGGAATATTTGATCAGCCCGGCGGTGCCACGGCCTCCGGTGCGCCGGCGTCTTCGGATTCCGGCATTGCCGTGGCTGCCGGTGCGGCCAATGCGGAAAAAACATCCTCTCCGGTGATGGCAACGTCACCCACTCCCATGTATGCCCCCATGTTTGAAGCCCCGGATGCTTCGTCGGGTCTCTTTGGCGGCTTAGCGCTGGGAGCGGCATTTGTTATGGCGCTGACCCTGGTGGCGGCGGCTGCCGCGTTCCAGGGATTTATACCCACGTGGGTGCCGTTCCTGGCCAAAAATGTGTGGATGTTTATCGCGTTTCTGGTTGTTATCGCGGCCCTCTTGGCCGGAGCCGGATATTTGGCCGGCAAGGCGTCGGATTGATTGTATGTGCCTCAGTTGGGTCCGGCGCAGCAATGGATCCGGCCTTGGAGCGTTACGAAGTGTAGTGAAAGGGCATGGAGGCCCGGGCAGCATGAACGCCGCGAGTCTTCCATTCCCTCGATGTATTTTTTTTGCCCTTTACTATTTCAACCCATTCGCTGAAACTATGGGTTGATGTGAAGTGTCGAATAATGGAAGCCTCTGGAGAAAAAGCCTATGAATAAGTCCTTGAAGCGTAAATTAATGACGACCACACTCCTGGCGGGTTTAACCGCAGGGCTGCTGGGCTTGACGGGGTGTGTTTCGGAAGACCAGTATCAGCGTTTGCAGACCGCCTTTGATCAGGCCAAATCTCAGTTGGCGGCAGATCAAAATGAATTGCTCCGTCTTCGCGGAGAAATTTCATCCCTGAAACAGAAATTAGCTGAAGATCAGCAACTCCTGCAGACGCAGGGGGGCGGCACATCCGCACTGCAAAGTGAAATCGCGGCACTCAAGGAACGGTTGGCCAAATTACGCGGTCAGTATAATCGTCTCCTGGCCTTGGCCGGCGGCGCACCGCGCTTGCCCGAATCGGTCAATAGCGCCTTAGAACGTCTGGCGGAACAATATCCGAATCTTTTGGCATACAACAAGAAGCTGGGGCTGCTGCGATTTAAAAGCGATCTGTTGTTTGCACTGGGCAGCACGGAAGTTCGCCCCGACGCGAAACGGGCGTTGGGTGAATTTGCACAAATTCTTGATATGTCCGGCATATCGGATAATGAAATCCGAATTGTAGGTAATACCGATGACGTGCCAATTCGCCGAAACCGCAACTCGGGCATGAACCCGACCAACTGGTATCTTTCTACGAATCGGGCGATATCGGTTATGTCTATCCTGAAGCGTGACGGTGTGATCGATCGCAGAATGCAGGTTGCCGGCTGGGGCAAGACCCATCCGATCGCAGCCAATGCCCCGCACCATCGCGGTAATCCGCTGAATCGACGGGTGGATATCTTTATTCTGCCGGTAAAATTAAAGTACAATCCGTATGTACCGGCATCTGAGCAGGTTGCGCCATCGGGAAATTCAACCCATCTGGTGCCTTCGTCTCAGACTCCGGACATGATGGGAAATCCGCCGCAGACCGTGCCTGTCCCGGCTGGAAATAATTAAAAATTTCTCAGCGCATAAATAGTCATTCAAAGGCCCGGCAGGTTGATCCCTGCCGGGCTTTTTTTCAGACTTTTGTTTTTTTGTCATTGCATATAGGGTAGTCAACGTGAATGAATCGAACGGTCTTACTGATAATTACCGATCCTCCGATGACCAGCCGTCACGGGCACTACCCGTTGAGCCTGCGAAAATAAGTCATAATCTTTTGTTTTTGCAGAAATTTTTTCGCCACGGTACACGCATCGCGTCGGTTTGGCCATCGAGCCGGTTTATGGCCAGAGCCGGCATTCGCCAGGCGAATTTCAGCTCCGCACGATGTATTGTGGAACTTGGTGCCGGCACCGGCCCGATTACAGCGGAAATTGTCAAGCGACTGGAGGCACGAACCCAATTCCTGGCGTTGGAACGCGATCCGGATTTTGTGCGTGTCCTTAATAATCGATTTCCTTCCAGCGCCAATGTACGGATTCTCCAGGCGGATGTCAGCCATCTGGATTCCATTCTTAATGATCAGGGCATTGCACAGCATGGCGTGGATTGTTTTGTCAGCGGACTGGGTACTCCCAGTCTTCCGGGATCGGTACGAAACTCTATGTTTGCCGCAGTAAAAAAATATCTCCGTCCGGACGGAATTTTCAGTAATATTACGGAAGTGCCGCTGTATTATCTGAATTTCTATAAATCAATTTTTGAACACGTATCTTTTCAGTTTGTAGCTTTCAACATGCCCCCCGGCGGCGTGTATCATTGCCGCGGGATTCGCTAAAAATCGAAATATCAATAGAAGCCCGGGCGTTTTGTCGCGTCTATTTAACCGTCGTTGCGCCCGGCCGCGGCCTGAAGTTTCCGCTGCTGGGCCTGATGGCGTAACTGCGCATCAATAAATGGCTGCACCTCGCCATCCAGCACGCGGTCCGGCTGGAATACTTCATACCCGTTGCGATGATCCTTCACGCGGCGGTCATCAAGAACATAACTGCGGATTTGCGAGCCAAAAGCAATTTCTCCCTTTTCGCCATAGAGCCGGGCCAATTCCGCGTCCCGTTTGGCTTCTTCGAGTTTGTTAATGCGGGCTTTCATGATTTCCAGCGCCAGGGATCGATTCTGCACCTGTGATCTTTCGCTGGTACAAACCACCTGAATGCCGGTGGGCTTATGCGTGATCCGGATGGCTGAAGCCACCTTATTGACGTTTTGTCCGCCTGGACCGCTGGCCCGGACAAACGCGATAATTTCCATATCCGCTTCGGGGATTTCCAACTCCTTGTCCGCACCTTCAAATACCGGTGTAACATCCACGCTGGCAAAGCTGGTGTGCCGCCGTGCGTTGGCGTCATAGGGGCTGATCCGCACCAGACGGTGCACACCCACTTCGCAATTCATATTCCCCGTGGCATACGGCCCCTTCACCAGCAGCGTAATGCGCCGGATGCCCGCCTGCTCCCCATCCAGGCGATCCACCTCGCTGATGTCCCACCCGCGGCGTTCAAAATAGCGCAAATACATGCGTAGCAGCATATCCGCCCAGTCACAGGCTTCCGTGCCTCCGGCCCCGGCATGAATCTGAATAAAGCAATCGCTGGGATCGTGCGGACCGACATACAAAGATTGCAATTCCAGTTGATCCACCCGTTGTGTGGCAGTTGTTATCGCCTGGTCAGCTTCTTCCAGCAGGGCGGGGTCCTCGGTACCCATTTCCAGCATGACCGGAATATCTCCCAGTGCTTTTTCAACCTCCTCCAGGGGATCCAGGATGAGTTTCAGCGTTTTAAATTCACGAATGGTTTTACGCGCCTGATCCTGGTGATTCCAGAAATCCGGTGCCTCCATCCGCTGTTCCAAGGTTTTCAATTGGCGGCGCTTTTCCGCAACGTCAAAGAGAGTCGCGGATGCTTTGAACCCGCGCCTCCAGCGAGGCCACAAGAGCCTCCATATTTTCTCGTGCCATATCGGCTCCTTAAAACACTTATCCTAGCGACAAAAACGGAATTTGGCGAATCGGGCATCCGTGTGGCGGGCGAGTGGGCGTGGCAATATTTTCCAGGGCACCCCGCATCAACTCGACCGGCGAGCCACCGGGTTTATCCCGGTGGGCTTCAGCATTCCTTTGAAAAGGCGGCTTTTTTCCCCGCCCGGAAAAATTGCCACGCCCATCGTGACGGGCGGAGGGCATCGTGTCATGGAAATGCATTTCGCGGAAAACTCAACGCTGCCGCATTGAGCTACGGGGCACTTTCCGGGTGAACGACGGGCGCGGATAGGCTGAATATTTTGCGTTCACAGCCGCACGGGAGTATACGGATTTTCCTGATATGTATACGATGGTGGTCATGGCACCAGTCATACATCATCTGCATATGTTTGCGTCCCACAGCGTTACCAGTGAACCGCTGGAGACCGCAGCTTTGCTGGCCGTGTTTGGAATTTTGAGTCTCATCGCGGTGTTGTCCAACCGCGCTGCGGATCGGGTGGGTATTCCGGCGGTGCTGTTGCTGCTGGTGCTGGGCATGTTGGCCGGCCCTCAGGGCTTTGCCGGAATTCATTTTCAGAATTTCCATTTTGCATTTCGTCTGGGGACGGTGGCGCTGATTTTAATTCTGTTTGAAGGGGGCCTGACGACCCCGCCTGCAGCGGTCAAGGCCGTCCTCCTGCCGGCATCGCTGCTGGCAACCGTGGGCGTGGCGTTGACCGCAGTTATTATAGCCTTAGCGGGGCATGTCATGGGTTTGAACTGGCCCGAAGCCATGCTCATTGGAGCGGTCGTATCTTCGACGGATGCGGCGGCGGTGTTTTCAGTGTTGCATGCCGGGCGCTTGCGCATCAAGCCGAGATTATCGCGATTGCTGGAAGTGGAATCCTGTATTAACGATCCCATGGCTGCCATTCTCACCACCATGGTTATTGAAATACTTTCGCATCAACATCCGGCGATCGGCTGGTTGCTATTGCAGGTTCCGATTCAGTTGATTGTAGGTGGGGTGGTGGGAGCGATGCTGGGACTTTTGGCACGGTATATTCTTCGCCGCATGCCGCTGCCCAGCACGGGCTTAATTCCGGCGTTTACTTTGGCCATGGCGATTTTGTCGTATGGTTCAGCGACCATTTTGGAAGGCAGCGGATTTCTGGCCGTGTATGCGACCGCATTATTCATGGACGCATCCAGTCTGCCATTTCGCAGCGGTTTGCTGCGGGTGCATTCAGCGCTGGCGTGGCTGGGGCAAATTGGGATGTTTTTAATGCTGGGGCTTTTGATTTTGCCGGCACAGTTGGCGCATGTGGCGGGCCTTGGATTGGGCATCGCGTTTGTTTTGGCGCTGGTGGCGCGGCCCGTGGCGACAGCGGTGTGCCTGCTTCCCCTGCGATTTTCCATTGCCGAGACATTCTATATCGGCTGGTGTGGTTTACGCGGAGCGGTGCCGATTATTCTTGCGACATTTTCCATGATGGCCCATCTGCCTGGCGCGCAGCGAGTCTTTACCATCGTCTTTTTTGTGGTGGTGGTCAACACCTTGATTCCCGGCGCCACCATCCGCTGGATGACGCGGCTGCTGGGATTCGGACAGGAGGAAAAGCCGGCACCGGAAGCGGTGCTGGAAATAAATTCCGCCCGGCCATTGGGTGGGCAATTGGGATCATTTTTCATTGAACCCGCGGCGGCGGTATGCGGGGCGGCCCTGCGGGAGCTGGAATTTCCCACCGGTACCAGCGTGATGCTGATTGTGCGGGATAACCAGTTAGTGGCACCGCGCGGCGATACCGTGATACAAACCGGGGATCATGTTTATATGTTTTTTCAGCCCCAGGATAAAGCCTTGATTGATCTGCTATTTGGCCGGCCCGAAGACAGCGGCTACGCGTAACGGGCACGGAAAATGGGGCGCATGCTGGGGAAAAATGCGGGAAAATGGGGCGAAAAAGGCGAAAGATTCACTAATAAGCAATTTTGCGCTGTAGAAAGTAATTTCTGCGCTGTACACAGTGGCGGAGGGTTCCCGGATGTATACAATTGAGGGCGTTGGCAATTCAGTGTTGCCTCACAAAGTGCTAAGCAGTTTCGCAAAGCAAGGCACTGCGCCAAGTTGATTGAAAATTCAAGTTGCGGCGATGCTGGGAGCGTTTACCGGCGGTTGTGGCTTGGGTTAGGTTTCTGTTTCTCTGGAAGGAGAATTCTTATGTTTCTGCGATCTTCAAGTAGTTTCCACATTCCGCTGGCCGGCCTGATGGCCGGTGCGGCAGCATTGGCCAGCGTGGGCCTGATGTCCTCGGCGGTAAAGGCCGACACGGTCATTCTGTACAGCACACAGGGTGACTTCATCACTGGTACCAATGGTTCTAACTTCAGCGGCAACAATGGTACTGGCGGCGTAGTCGTAAGCACGGCCAGCACTGTTTCTTCACCCACCGAGGGTGGCACGGTTAATGGCGTCGTCAGCGCCACGCCGGGCGGGACGGGAACGGCCGGCGCTTTGCAAATTACACTGCCGAATGGCTTGGCGTCGGCGACCTTGGCTTCGAACTATGAGGTAGTCGCCTCGACGAACGGCAACAATTTTGGCACCGTGACCGGCGGCGGCACTACAGGTGCCACGGTAACGCCTTCCGCCTTGGCTAACGCACTCGATTCCGGTGGCACGCTTACCCTTCAATACACAATCCCGACCGGCACCACCTATTTAAACCCACCCCGGTTCCTCATTAACTATCCCGGCAATTATGATCAGCTAACCGGCACGGCCAGCGCCACAGCGGATGCCAATGGCTTTTACACGGATACCATTTCCCTGGTTGGAGTCGCCAATATCGCGCAAAGCGAGCAGACTTACCTCCAGACCAACCAATACGGCTACCTGAACTTCGGAATCATTCTGAATGGCGAAGTTCCGACCGGTTCTGTGGTGAATATTGCCAATATCGAAGTCCAGACGCCGGCTCCGGTGCCCGAACCGACAACCATCGGCGTGCTGGCGCTCGGTGGACTGGGACTTCTGCTGGTTGGACGCCGGCGAAAATCGGCCTGATTTCCATGACGTGACCTTGATTCGACCTGCTTGCACCGTAATTGCGCTGGAAGCGCGGCAAATTGGCGCATAGCCGCTTGCGGAAATGGTCGAATCACTGGCCCGACACTTTTAATTTGTATGCCATCAATACATCGGGGGGCTGGTTCTGCCAGCCCCCCGATTTTATTTCCGCGGCACATGCGATCAACACAGATCGCCTGTCGCTTGCGCATCTGATCACGATTCATTTTGGCGCAAATCACGCCGGTCGGCAGATGCGCAGCAGATGCGCACCATGACTGGCGACGGGCAATACTATTTTGCCGTTAAATTCACCCAAAGTACGCTGATTCCAGACATCCCGCACCACGGCACGGTCAGGTAATCCCAAACCGGACCAGTCTACGGTGCCGGGTTGCCCATCTTTTTCTCCGCGGTTGAACACGGCCATGGCCAAGTCGCCATTCCGAAGTTTTTTCGCCCATGATTCCAGCGCGCCATGCTGTGTGACGCGCCTGCCTTGTGCGCCTAAAGTGTCCTGGTTAATGGCCAGCATTTCCGGGTTGGCAATTAACGAAAGCGTCCAGGGATCCATTTGTGTAAGATCCATCCCCAGTAAAAGCGGCGAAGGTGCTATGCCCCAAAGGGTCATCATGGTGCGCTGTTCATCCATGGTAAAATGCGTCATGCGCAGGCCGCCCACCGCGTCTTTTCCAATGTGCCCCAGACAGATCATATCGCAATCCGGCCAGTGGCCCGGGCCGGCGAAACCTTTCCACGCTGCCACCAGGTCGATCATATTATTTAACAGCGGCCAGGAATCCCAGAAATCATCGCGGATGCGCCACATGTTGGCGTTATGTTCAATATCTTTGCCTTCGGAAACCGGTGTAGCACCCGGTGACGTGCTGAACACAATACCGGGGCCGAATTTATTTAAGGCCCGGCGAACGGCATGGATTTCATCCTTATGATAGGGGCGGGACAAATCATCCACCTTAATAAATTCCGTGTCCCAGGAATGATACAGTCTGATCAGAGAATCATAATATGCTTGCCCGGCGGGCGTATTGCCCTTTACCCCATACATATCTTTGTTCCAGCGGCAGGTGCTGTGAATATCAGCGGCATCACGGGCGGTGTAGGTTGAACCTTCAATGGGTGTATTGGCGTGTACCGCTTGGCGCGGAATGCCACGCATGATGTGAAATCCGAACTTTAACCCCATGGCATGAATTTTCTGCGAGATCGGCTTAAAGCCCACACCGCCCCGGGCGGAAGGGAATTTATTCAACGACGGCAGCAGCCGCCCGAATTTATCCATCGCCAACTCGCCGCGCTGCCAAACTCCGCGCGTGGCCTGCGTGGGGTCGAACCAGAGATAGTCGATGACGGCATAATGGTAACCGCATTGGAGAAGATGCTTTTGCATATACTGCGCATTGGCCAGGTATTGTGCCTCTGTGACCGTGCTGCCATAGTAATCATAACTATTCCAGCCCATGGGGGGCGTGGGGGCAAGTTTCCAGAAGGCCGGCTGGGAAGTGCTTAAGGAATCGGCGGCTCGCAGTTGGCCATCGCTTGCAGCCGCTGCCAGGGCCGCGGCTGCAGTGAGTTGGAGAAAATGTCGACGATTCATCAGTGCTCCTTAATGAAATTGGACTTTCTCTGAGTCATGCTGTGGCGGCGTACATGTTACATGTCGGGCCAACATCCATCAAGCGTATGTCAAGGGTATTGGGGTGTGGCAATTTTTCCGGGCACCCCGCATCAACTCGACCGGCGAGCCGCCGGGTTTATCCCGGTGGGCTTCAGCGTTCCTGTGAAAAGGCGGCTTTTTTACCCCGCCCGGAAAAATTGCCACGCCCGCGTATTGTCAAAGTCACTGGTCCGTGTGCAGGGGCGGTCTAAAAAAGAATCAACGGTTGCCGGTGAGCCTTCGTCGCGCCAAGAGGATGCTGGACGCTGCACCCGTTGCCAAGAGCCACAGTGTATCAGGAACTGGAACATTGGTGGCACCGGTGACTGCGGAAATTGCGTTAAGCGAGACATTATCAAACGAGACTTGCGAGCTGCCATTGAGGTAGGGAGCCTGCAGATACTGATCCAGATAAATTGTCAGGTCGCCCGACACGCTGCTGCCGGTGGTGTAACTAAGCGAAAGCGGAGTAAAGTAACCGGGTGTCATTTCTGATGGGAGCAGGTAGTTGAAGGCCAGGGGGGCACCATGGTAATCAGTTCCGTTAAGGAGTGAAACACCGGCGTAGGCACCGTCGAGGCCATCAAGCCGCTCGCCGGCGTAAACCGTCAAATTGTAAGTTGTA
>JAJZGH010000177.1:0-2801 GCA_021798635.1 Planctomycetota bacterium
CCCGTGCCCATGCGGCCCAAGCGTTCTCGATCGTAGGGATCAGACGCATTGGAAGATCCTGTTTTTCCCGTCTTGCCGGAATGACCCTTGGAGTGTCTGTCAGCAGTCATTGCAGTACCTCATGGCTGGAAAGATCTGTAGTCAATGTGGGAACCTGCCAGAACCTGGAAAAACCCTCCAGATTCTCTGTAAGTAAATACGCCATAAGCAGATACAAAATTTCAGGTTCCATCTCCTTTATCCTGCCTTCCATTTTTAATTCGTATTGCATGGTCTTTTCTATTCCAACTCATTTACGTTTGTCATCAATAAAGTCATTGCAGTTGATTATACCTAACAGAATCCGAACGTCAAGTAGCGTGTCTATGATCGCCTGCCGATGGGTGCTCCATGGGTGAAGTGTGTGTGCCATGCTGGGCTATTGGGATAGCCGCGGGCCTTTGAGAATGGGGTACAAATGGGTTGGTGCAGAGAGCCAAGCCGGGATCATCTGGCGGGTTGCCAGTGAGCCATTAAATGCAGCTGGCTGGCCAGCGCATGCTCGGAACAATGGGGCGGTGCTGCTAAGATTCGCGGGCGGCACGGGTGAAGTCGGCCAGTAATGTGGGCGCAATCAGGGGTCATACTCGGCCTTGAGTTGGGCGTATCCGGTGGTTCATATTCCGGCATCAAAGAGGGGGTGGAGCGGGTGGTGGTGTGCCTTAACGGTTGCCGGATACACTGAGTTTCAGTGCCGGGTTTGGGCATCCTGCGACACCTTGGCCAAGGCTTCGGCCAGTCATTTCGGCAGGTCATATTCTACGCCAGCGAATAGGGTCGGTGTCCCTCTGGAATGGCAACAATCGCCCGGCTGATCCAGCGTTTGGGGGGATCAGCCGGGCGAATTTTTTTTGGAATTATGCGCTATGCTTCTTCCTTCTGCCTCGGGTTCACGCCGGTTCACGGCGGGGATTTGAGTTGGGAGTTGGGTTGGGATTGGACCTCCTGAATCGGCCATTGAACCGTCTGGCCAGCCAAGTTTTGCAAGCTAAATCCACGAGGATTGGACCGGCTGGTCCGGGCAACTACAGCCATAAATCCGTTGCCAAAGATCGATTCCCATTGTTGCATATCTTTCCGGCATTCCTGGCTCAATGGGCCCGCCCAAAGTAGCCAGTCGGGCCCGGTCTTGGCCATGTAAACGACAAAATGAAAGGAACGTAAGCGAGCGCCGGCAAACAAAGCACGCTTGGCTTCATCGACCTTGATATAGGGAAGTTTTTCCAGCTTTAGGAAGTCTTCAACCTGCTGGCGGAACGGAATCTTACTTACTTTGTTGCCTGGTGGAATTGACGCGGTGCAAGGGTTTGCCATCACAGTTATATCCGGCTGGGATCCTCTATCTGGCGCATCGGCCGGTATGGTTGGGTCCTTGTTGTCGGGGGTTGTCGGCATGGCGCTGCCAAGCTCGGCCAGACCGTTGTCGGGGATTTCCATCGCGGCGGTAGCAACAATCGGGCCGGTATCCAGCGGGCGCTTTGTGTCGCCCGGGCGGGATATGGATTCCGCCTGATCAGGTAAAGTCGCCGGATCATCGACCGGGCCGGCCAGTGGAACCGGCCGCGCATCGGGGTCATTGATCGAGCGCGTCGCCGGTTCAGCGGCCCGTTGATCCGTAGGTAGCATCACCGGCGCATCCGCCGGTGAATCGTTCCGGCCAGCGGCCTCCCACAATGGAAAATCACCCGGCTGCGTCATACGGTAACGGCGGATCGGGCGTGATGGGTAAGAGTTTTGCATAATACGTATTTCCTATTACTGGTAGCGTTCTTAATACCTTTAAGATGTAAACAGGCGGGGGTTTGCGTGTCCTGCAACACCCCCGCCATGTTCCAACAAGCTGTCTAATCTGCCGCCAGCGTTAGCGCTCTCTGGTAGGCTTCCTGCTTGGCATGATGCGAGCTGCCAAACCAGATGGATTCCAGTTGATGGCCGGCCTTCTCAAGGGTGTTGGCACCCTTAAAATTCCTCTGGTGGTCAAAGTACTGGCTTACCGCGTTGTATGCCGCCCAAGCCGTGCCTGCTACGCCCGGCAGGGTGTTGGTAGCATTGGTAAAATTATCCTGAAACTGATGGATGATCTTCCGGCGGCGTATCTCTGCCCGTTTACCTGTGGTGGGCGGTGTACAGGCATTGAAGTAACCTTCCAGTTCCATGCCCGCCAATTCCTTGTCCAGCATGGTATGCAATTCGGCGTCGAATTGGTCAAAGCGGGCATGGATGATGCCCAGTTTCTCACGGGCTTCCGATACCCGTTCGGATAAGCTGGGCCGATGGCGGATACTGATGCCTTCGCCCAGTCCATCACGCATGGCCAAGTTGAGTGTATTCTGGCAAACTACCCGAATCGTGGTTGGAAACAGCCGTAAGGCCTTGGAACCGTCATGGGAATTGGTAAGCAGAATATAAGGCTGGATTACATCCTGCGTGCCGGCCCTATATTCGGTGGGAATACGGGCCAGCATCCAGACTACCCGGCCATCTTTTAAGGCTCCGGCAGTCTCAAACATGGCCAGTTTGTCGGCTACCAGAGAATCCATAAAGTCAAAGCATTCCCGGTTCTGAAAGATACGGTAATGATCGGATACTACGCCCAGTACTGTGCCGGTATCCTTGCGGACGTTGGCATACTTGTTACGTACCCAAGCCTCCTTGCCCAGTTCCCGGTCAAAGGCCTTGAGTTCCCATTGTTCAACCTCCCAGTTCAAGCGAGCCAGTTCAATGGCTCCGGCGCTGGTAAGGGCGTTGGCTACTACTGTGCC
>JAJZGH010000177.1:2811-10814 GCA_021798635.1 Planctomycetota bacterium
CGGGTTGGCCCGTTGAAATATCCAGTTCGTGTGACATAAAAACACCCATTTACAAGTCCCGATTGGAACAAGCCTTTCATAAAACAAAATAAGAAAATCCAGTTGAAATACACTACAAAAAGCAAAGAGCATGGGATTCATAAACGAAAGTACCCGCCGCCAAGTCTTTACCTTATCGTTGACGGCGGGTTACCTCCGTCTCCGCTACACGGGGATCACCTGCGGAATCAAGTCCGCCGTTGGTGCATTGCCGGCAGTGGAGCGTTTCCGCCGGACGGCGGGCTTGCCCGGCTGGTTCTGCGCGGATGGCGCTGGTTCGCCCCGTCCAATAAACTGGAACCGTTCCACCACAGTTCGCACCTTGCTGCGGGCCTTGCCTTGGTCATCCTGCCAGCGGTCAAGCTTCAAGTGCCCTTCCACCAGTACCGGATGGCCTTTCTTGAGATACTGGCCCATCGTCTGGCCCGGCTTGCCATAAGCCGCACAGTCCATGAACAGGACTTCGTCCCGTTTCTGGCCTTCGGCGTCCTTCCAACGCCGATTAACCGCAAGAGAGAATTCACAGACCGCCGCCCCACTGGGCAGCGAGCCAGTAACCGGATCCCGGGTCAGATTGCCCAAGAGAACCACTTTGCTAAACGAACCCATACAACACCTCCAAAAAATAGGAGCCAAAACGTAGACCGCCTAAAGGCGCGTCGGCCCATCGCCGCCGCATTTTTTTTCACCTCCGGCCTACGCCAGAGAGCGAGGCCGCGAGGTGAAAAAAGAATCAAAAGCCCTCTGCTTGAGCCGGGGATGTCCGAGGGAGCGGAAGAAAGACATGCCACGCGCACGCCTGGAACGCAGCAAGGCGCAGTGAAGCCGGAGCATGGCAAGCGCAGCGGTGGCTTTTTGTAGCGCACGACGACCGGGACCACGGCGATTTCCTGCTAACACCTGCGTCGATACCTGCAGCTAATCTGCGATTCCATCCGACACCTCAGTATTTGCAAAAACCTGTGATGTCGAACCCGATTCGTCAGCAATCCACAGAATGCTTCCGGATTAATGGCTGCGAAAACGATAGTTGGTCAATTACTTGGCATTTGGTGGTTTTCGGTGATAATTCACTTTAAGGACGAGTATTCCGGCGGCCACAGTTGACTAGTGGCCAAGTAGACGGTGATGCGTTGGTACGCCGTTCGCAACAATTTGTGAGTAATTAGCACATGAGTTTCAAATTGCCTCAGCGTCAAGCAGCTTGCCCTAATGATCCTGAGGTGATGTTTCGCGACTTGCGGAAAAAGACAGTGCCTGGCCTTCTTTCACACCAAGCGGACTTACTCCGTAGTTACTTAGCGGTTCACACACAATACGCCGATATTGCACTCCAGCTTCCAACGGGCAGCGGGAAAACGCTTGTCGGGCTGTTAATCGCAGAGTGGCGTCGCCGTAAGTATACTGAGCGCGTTGTATATCTTTGTCCAACGCGACAACTTGTTAATCAGGTTGCGCAGCAGGCAAGAAACAAATATGGAATTGACCTGCATGCCTTTACGGGACCGCGATCAGACTATAATGCGCAGGCATCGGCTGACTGGCAGAACGCCGAAGCCGTTGCGGTTACAACATACAGCAGTCTATTTAACACCAACCCTTTTTTCTCAGACCCAGATTTGATAATTCTCGATGATGCGCACTCGGCAGAGAATTACATCTCTGCGTATTGGTCGCTACTAATCGATAAGTCGAATCCCGAACATGCGGCGGCATTTTCCGCGATGCTGGGCGTGGTGAGCCGTCTGTTGCCAAGTTCTGACAAATCGCGACTCGCCTCTGATCCGCGGGATGCGGAAGACGCGCAATGGGTTGAGAAGGTTCCTACTCCCGTTCTGCAAGGCGTCATCGATGAAATCGTATCACTTCTCGACGAACACACGAAAAGCAACAAGCTTCGATATCCGTGGAGTATCCTTCGGGACTCTTTGCACGCATGCCACCTTTATATTTCGAGGCGGGAAATCCTCATCCGCCCGTTGATACCACCATCCAACAGTCATGCACCGTTTGCAGGGGCAAGACAGCGACTTTATATGTCCGCCACCTTGGGAACTGGGGGCGATCTGGAACGTGTAACCGGTCGCCAGCCGATTCATAAAATTCCAATACCAATTGGGTGGGATAAGCAAGGCATCGGTCGGCGTTTTTTCATATTTCCCGGGCGGTCCCTTGAAGATGACCAAATAACACCGTTTGTGATGGAATCGATCAAAGTTGCTGGTCGCGCTTTATATTTAGTCCCAGATGATCGCTCGGCCGAAAAGATTAGGCAAACAATTAAGGACGAGGTATCGTGTCGGGTCTTTGATGCAAAAGAGATAGAGGCCTCGAAGAAGCCGTTCATTGATAGCGACAGGGGTGTCGCCGTTATTGCAAACCGCTACGACGGCATTGATTTGGTTGACGACGACTGCCGACTGTTGTTTGTTGATGGTCTTCCGGGTGGTGCTAATCTTCAGGAAAGATTCTTTGTCCTTCGTGTGACCGCACAACTGTTGCTTGATGACCGAATTCTTACTCGGCTGGTTCAAGGTTTTGGTCGCTGCACGCGTTCGCCAAATGATTATGCAGCGGTCGTTGTCTTGGGGGAGAATCTCAATAAGTATCTTTTCAAAAAGGGGCGAAGAGAATTTTTTCATCCAGAAATACAAGCCGAACTTGAATTTGGTCTCGAACAATCAAAGGCAGCATCCGTGGATGAAATGTTGGAGAATATTCGCCACTTTTTCACTCAAGATACCGAGTGGGATAAAGCCGATCAGGCAATTGTATCGCTACGCGGTGGGCTTAATCAACGCGCACTGGCTGCCACGAAAGAGCTTGCTGATGCCGTGGCTGCGGAATTATCATATGCATATGCGATTTGGAATGCAGATTTTACCGTGGCGTTAGAACAATGCCGGGCCGTAATCGGCAAACTGACACATGAGGATCTTCGTGGATACCGCGCCCTATGGCTATACCTTGCAGGCTCGGCAGCTTGGCTTGCGCATAAGGGCGGCCAGCTTTCAAGCGATGATATTGCGAAAGATTACTTTCGTAAGGCGCAGGCCGCGGCACCGGTGCTCCGATGGCTGGTTGCTCTTCATACAGATAAGAGAGCGGCCGGGGCAACTGGTTCGACGATCGACTACAGCCTTGCCGCAAATATTGAACGATTGGAATTAGTCTTGGAATCGATGGGAACTGTTCACGATCGAAAATATGATTTGGAGGAAAAAGCCATACTCGACGCACTTCTCCAAGACGACGACGGTGTAACATTTGAGAACGGACACGAGAGATTAGGACGTTTGCTCGGCTTCGACGCTGCAAGTTCGTCCGTCGAGGCAGCACCCGACCCTTGGTGGATCGCTGACGAATCCCTCTGTTTTGTTTTTGAAGATCACGCCGAGGGCAAAACCAGTACAGTGTTGTCTGTGCGGAAGGCCCGCCAGGCAGCGTCGCACCCGGACTGGATACGAACCAACCTGAAATTGCCCCCCGATGCTGAGGTAATTCCCGTAATCATTACGCCATGCACGAGAACTACCAAGGGAGCGATCCCTACGTTGAAAAAGCTGCGGTATTGGAATCTGGCCGACTTCCGGGCTTGGGCCGAGAAGGCTCTCAGTGTGTTGCGTGAAATTCGGAGAGATTTTCCGGGACCGGGAAACTTGGCCTGGCGAGCAAGCGCAGCGGAAAAACTTAAGACCGCATCACTTGCACCTCACCAACTCAAGGAAATGCTCACGCGAACGGCTGATCAGGCGATGAAAACGGTAGATGCGGAGGAGGAGCCTGATGAATGATGCGGTCCTTCCTCTCGACGCTTTTATACGCTCCGTCGGTGTCAGCCGTGCGACTCCTCACGCACTGTTCCTTGGGGCAGGCGCATCCATTACGTCCGGAATGCCTTCAGCACAGATGTGCATCTGGGAATGGAAGCGAAATATCTTTCTAACGAACAATGTTGGCTTGGAGTCGCAGTTTTCGGAATTATCCCTTGCAAGCGTGCGCCGAGGAATTCAGCAATGGCTCGATCGGCAAGCGATCTACCCGGCGAATGGTGCACCGGAAGAATACAGTGTGTACATCGAAGCGTGCTATCCAATCCCAGACAGCCGCCGCTCTTATTTCCAAGAAAAAATCCGAATCGCTAAGCCGCATATCGGGTATCAGCTTCTCGGCACGTTGGCATCGCAAGCACTCATTAAATCCATATGGACGACGAATTTTGATCAGCTTGTCAGTCGGGCTATAGCTCCCAGTAGCGTCGTGCCAGTCGAAATCGGGATCGATTCAGCTCACCGAGTCATCCGAGCTAGTAAGACGGGTGAGCTTATAATTGTCTCGTTGCACGGGGACTACCGGTATGACCAACTCAAAAATACGGCAGGTGAGATTAAACGCCAGGAGTACGATCTCGAGTTGGGACTTATCGAGGAGTTGAGGGACTCGCCTGTCATTATTTTGGGATACAGCGGACGGGATGAGTCGATTATGAGCGCATTTTCCCGTGGCGTCGAACAAAATGGTGCGGGCAGCCTGTATTGGTGCGTGCAGGATTCAGACCACATTCCCAGGCCAGTTCTTGATTTGATCGGCCACGCTAGGCGACAAGGCCGCACCGCATATGTTGTTCCCGCACAGGGATTCGACGATATCATGATTCGCCTCGCGCTTCATTGCATGGACACCGCTGGACAGGCAATCGCGGCTCAAATTATTTCCCACAATACGGGTGGGTCTAACGCACCGAGGAGTCGATTTCGAATCGAGCCCAACAATCCTACCGCTATCCTCAAAAGCAATGCATTTGAAATCGAGTGTCCTTCGGAGGTGCTGGCGTTCGAGTTAAAGGAGTGGCCAAAAGAACATGTATGGAAATGGGTGCGAGAACAGACCGCCGACAAGAATGTGGTCGCGGCACCGTTTAAGAGTCAAATCTTTGCCCTTGGTACAGTGGACGACATTCGGGCCTGCTTTGGAGATAACATCAAAGACAGGCCGCAGCGTGCGCCGATTTCGGATGATAATCTTCGCTTTGAGGACGGTGCCATTACATCGTTGATGCGTGAGGCGTTGGTTCGCAGCATGGTAATTGCCACCGGAATGCGAGCCGATCTCTCGTCTGAACTGTGGTCACTGGAATCGCCCCGTGACGAACAGCTTGATGGCGAATCATTTCGCGTCTATCAATCGGTTCACCTGTCGCTGCGACAGATTGAGAAACGGTCATTTCTAATACTGAAGCCGTCCATCAAAGTGCTGGACGCTTCAGGAGAATTAGCGCCGCGTTCGAAAGGAAACCCTATCAAGCTGCGAATTCTTGGCTGGCAACACAACAAGGAATTTAACGAAGCGGTTAACTTCTGGCGCGGAAAACTTCTGGCAGCAGATACGCCGAAGAAGGTTTACGAGTACCCTCTGAATTGCGGCTCGCCTTTCAGATTCTTAATCCGCCGGTCGCCTGCGTTTGCGGAAGTGTCCGGCGGCCGTGGAACGCCCAACATCACCATCGAACCCCGGTTTCAGCCGCTCATCAAGCAGAGAGGAATTCAGATCGGCGAACCCGACCTTGTATTTGCCAATCGCTCAGGTACAGGCATCGTTAGAGATGCACATCCGGTTCGTGGCATAATGAACAACCGGCCCTTTGATTTTCCATTGACTGTACAGGGATTTAGTACGGAGATCCGGTTGGCCGTTATTTGTCCGAAAGCCGAAACCCGATTCCTTCAACTGTATCTCGCGAATTTAGGGAGACAAATTCAACCGAGCCAGCAGGAGGCGGATTACTTACCTGCTTATCCGGGGTTTAGAAACGCGTTTGGTCTAGATCTCACTGTGGCCGAGCCGGGCGGCCTGGGGTGGATCATTTGCCCAGAGCCTGCCGGAGCCGATAATCGAGCGAATTCAATTGAGATCGGGAGAAGTATTAATCGGTCGATTGAAACGCTTCAGGCATCTTTCTCACCAAACCTGGTGCTCATATTTTTTCCCGAGCGCTGGTCGCCATATCGCGGCTTTGACACTGAATCTGAGAGATTTAACGTCCATGATTTCGTTAAAGCTGCCAGCGTCCAAAAAGGGATAGGCACACAGTTTCTCGACCAGAGCACACTGTCCGACAAACTACAATGCCGCGTGTGGTGGTGGTTATCGCTCGCGTTCTACGCCAAGGCCATGCGCACTCCTTGGATACTGGATGGTCTCGACAGAGATAGCGCATTTGTCGGGCTTGGGATGAGTTACGATCCCAATCAACCGGATGGCAAGAAGGTCGTCATCGGATGCAGCCACATTTATAGCTCACGCGGCGAGGGTCTTCAGTACCGACTGAGCCAGGTGGAGAACCCGGTTTTTCATGGAAAGAACCCGTATCTGTCGCGGGACGACGCTCGCCGCGTTGGAGAACAGATTCGAGAATTATTTTTCGAGTCACGTTCTGCATTGCCCAAGCGCGTAGTGATTCACAAGCGAACTCATTTTACAAGCGATGAGCAGCAAGGACTAAGAGAAGGCCTTAGTGGTGTGTCACAGATTGAGATGTTGGAAATTGTGATTGACGATACATTACGCTACGTCGCCTCGGCCGTGGATGCAAATGGCAGACTGTACGAAGATAATTATCCAGTACAACGCGGGAGCGTCGTCCGACTCGATGATTACACTGCGCTGATATGGGTTCATGGCGTCACTTCCGCCATCAGCAACAACCGCCGTTACTTTCAAGGAAAACGGAGAATTCCGGCACCGCTGAGCATTCGTCGCCACGCGGGACAATCCGATATTAGGGTTCTTGCGGAAGAGATTCTTGGCCTCTCAAAGATGAACTGGAACACATTCGACCTGTACACAAAGTTGCCTGCCACCGTACAATCCTCCAATGAGATCGCACGAATCGGCTCGCTCCTAGGCCGATTTCAGCCACGGGCATACGACTACCGCTTGTTTATTTGATGATACAATGGGCGAGGGCGGTACAGAATGGCGACCATTGATATTACCGTTTTGTTACCGTTTTGGGATAGAAATACCGCCTTGCGGAACCAAAACTCACGATAGGATGCGAAGCCTTGCAACACTCATATTATGCTGTAAAATAGGCTAGTTGAAGGAACTCGTGAGCTTTTTAGCGACGCTCAAAAAACTGCCTACGGAACCGAAGGTTGCAGGTTCGACTCCTGCCGGGCGCATTGGGCCAGAGGCCCAATAGAGCGGATCAGGAGAGCAAATTCGGCTGGGACGAAAGAGAGGATATCGCCGAAACAATATGCCCCACTCGCGGTCACCCGCGGTCACCTGCTCACCTGATCTTCTCCCACATTTTTCGCCCGCTGGCGAAAAAATCGAGCAGGAGAATTTAGAGAGGTGAACAGTAGAGCACATTCGGTTGGTGTACAGAAGAGAGGCTGTCGCCGGCAATCCGTCCGATCAATTTTCGTCTGCGGGGACCATTCAAGTCCCTTGGTCCGGTAAGTTAAACTTATAGCATAACAACTGTTTCATGAAGGTTTGCCGCGGGAAACTCAGGCCGTTGCCAAAGCGGATGCTTTGCGGGCCTTCGATGGTGATGCTGCTGGGGCCGCTTCCCGGAAAGCGAACATTGGATTGATTAAAGTAGTCATCAAGCCTGGTGTGCGCAAGACCACGATTACCAAGGGGTTTGTGAACCCCCCGAAAAAATGAGGCCGCTGGGGATCGAACCCAGGACCCACAGATTAAAAGTCTGTTGCTCTACCAGCTGAGCTACGGCCTCAGAAAGGAATTTATCCTTCCCGCCATTCCTGCGGGACCCAGTATTCTACGATACTGGCGAATTCTGGCAAGCGGCCATGGACTTCTGTGGACTGCAAGGGCCTGTGACAGTTTATGCAGCCTTTTTTTTGATCTTAGCCAAAACGTAGGCTGGCCGGTTGGCCCAGAGGCGTTCCCAGCGGGCGTCCTGACTTTTCCACGTTGCCCGTAATGCCAGA
>JAJZGH010000178.1 GCA_021798635.1 Planctomycetota bacterium
ATGCCCGGTGCGTAAAAACTCATGGATCTTTTCGACCGTGCTTTGGCCAATGCCGGGCGTGTGCTCAAGTCGCCCCTGCTCGTGCAGCACTTTCACATCTTCCGGCAAATCTTCAATGATCCGCGCCACTTTGCGCGTTCCCAGCACACGAAATGTATTCTCCTCCAGCAACGCCATTACATCAGATGCGCGGTTAAACAATCCGGCCAAATCCTGATTTCTACTCATAACGGTCTGCTCCTGTTGCCGAGCAACGCCGCATCTTCAACGCCGGCCGCAATCGCCGCACACAAACGGGCGTCGCTGGCGGTGGTCACTTTTATATTTAATGCATCGCCGCGCGTGCCGACAACTATGCTGCCCGTTAATTCCATAATTTGGGCATCATCTGTGACATGGCTGATGCGATCCGTTTTGATCAATTCCTCAAAGCCCCAGCGCAGTAATTCCGTGCGGAAGCACTGCGGTGTTTGTGCCTGAAACAGCCCGGCGCGATCCACCGTTTGTGTGATAAAGCCATCCGGCCCCCGGCGCTTCAGCGTGGCTGGTTCGGCCAATACGGGCAGCGCCGCGCCATGCAAAACCGCCCCGGCAAACGCGGCATCAATAACTTCCATGGGCGTTACGGGCCGGGCGGCGTCATGCACCGCAACATAAGCCGTCTGTACCTTTCCGCTCGATAATGCTTTATAAACACTTTCCCACCGCTCGGAGCCGCCGGATAAAACATGCAGCGGCTTATCATATAAAACGCTTTGCAAATGTTCTTGATATACGTCTCTGCGGTCTTCGCCCGTAGCAATAATAACCGCCGCCACATCCGCCCGGCGTGTAAACAGACGCACCGCCCGTTGCAAAACCGTCAGTCCGGCAACATCCGCCAATAATTTATCCCCCGCGGCAAACCGCGTACTATTACCCGCCGCCGGAAGAATAACCGTAAATTCATGTGCCCTTACCATCCCCCCAGTATCGCTGAAACTCCCGCCAGCTACAAATTGCCCCACTTAGCCCTACCCGCCACCGCGACGCGGCGGCAACGTCCAGCGGCAAAATGTGGTCGACAGGACATTTTAACTTTGGCTAACCATGGGCCAGTTCAAGTTCAGCGTGACAGGGCGTGGCAATATTTCCGGGCGAGCGGCGAAATCGACGGCATCAATGCCGGTGCTAAGATAATGGTTCCTCTTGGAAACTCGCGATCCAGAGGCCTGCCCGGATTTATTGCCACGCCCACTGCGGTCTTGCGAAGCATTACAATTCCCCCTGTACGGTCGGTAGTATAGTATCTCATGGCTAGCTTGAACCCGATGGTATCATGACGGCCGGCTATTCAAGGATATATGGATATGTCAAAATCTCTTTTACGCTCAAATATTATCGCAGGGTATGTTAATGAAGTGATGTTCTGTGAAAGCCAGGTGCAGCAGCGCCTGCGTAAGCAGACGGCGCAGCTGCCTGAAGCAGTTATGCAGATTACACCTGATCAGGGGGCGTTGCTTTCTTTTCTGGTCCGGTTAATCGGGGCGCGAAAGGGCATTGAAATTGGTACATTCACCGGATATAGCGCCCTGTGCATCGCCGATGCTATGGGGCCGCAGGGGAATCTTATTGCCTGTGATATAAGTGAAGAGTGGACCGCTGTTGCGCGGCAGTACTGGCGGGAGGCCGGCGTTGCACATCGCATTGATCTGCGCTTGGCACCGGCGGTGCAAACGCTGGATACACTGATCGTCGCCGGCGGGGCGGAGTCTTTTGATTTTGCCTTTATTGACGCCGACAAGCCCGCATATGAAAGCTATTATCAACGCGTGGTGCAGCTTCTGCGGCCCGGCGGACTGATGGTGCTGGATAATTCGCTGGGCGATAGTACCCATTTTGACCGCCCGGATTATGATCCCGCCTCCTGCCCGATGCACGCCCTGAACATGAAAATACGTGCTGATTCACGGGTGCATGCGATGATCATCACCGTCGGTGCCGGCATGATGCTGGTGCACAAAAAGTAGCAACTCACGCTATTTGCTGAGTTGGTATCCTGCCATGCCTCCGCGTTTGGCAAGCCCTTCGTATGCCCTTTGCAGGGCGGCGGCGACGGCGACGATTTCGGGACCGGTGGTGCCGCGCCCCAATGACAGCCGCACCGCTCCTAGCGCCACCGATGCTGGTATCCCCATGGCCAGCAGCACGTCCGGTGGACGCTGATCACCGGCATGGCACGCTGAACCTGTGGAAGCCGCTATCTGCGGTGCCGCGGCTAGAATAGCACTGCCGTAAACTTCCGGGAAACAGACACTTAGTGTGTTGGGCAAGCGCGGTCCCTGGCCGCCGGCGAGTTTCAATCCGGGAACGCTGACGCGCAGTAAAGCCCAAAGTTCATCCCGGAGATCACGTTGCCGGCGGGATTCCGCCATCAGATGTTTCATCGCAAGTGCGCAGGCCGCGCCCAAACCAACAATATAAGGAACATTCTCAGTTCCCGGTCGCAGCCCGCGTTCCTGCCCGGCACCGCGCAAGACCGGGGCCAGCCGCGTTCCGCGCCTTACATACAACGCGCCGATGCCCTTTGGGGCGTATAGCTTATGGCCCGCAAGCGACAGCAGATCCACCTGTAATTTATCGACATACACCGGAATTTTTCCAACAGCCTGTGCCGCATCGGTGTGTACGATGGCCCCACGCGCATGGGCCAGCGCTGCGATCCGCGCCACCGGCATTATCGCGCCGGTTTCATTTTGCGCCAGCATGATTGTCACCAGCGCCGTGTCCGAGCGCAACGCCGTACTAACGGATTGTTCCTCTACGCGCCCCGTGCGGTTTACGGGAACACGCGTGATTTCAATTCCCTGGCTTTCCAGCCACGCGCAAGGTTGAATTGTGGCCGCATGTTCCACCACGGATGTGACGATATGGCGGCGTTCCGTACTAAGTTCCATCGCTCCACGAATGGCGAGGTTATTGGCCTCCGTTCCACCAGAGGTGAAAACAATTTCATCGTCCGCGCAGCCAAGTAAATCGGCAACCTGACCGCGGGCCTGCTCCACGGCAGTGCGGGCGGGCCGTCCATAGGCGTGATCGCTGGAGGGATTACCGAATTGCCGGCGCAGAAATGGAAGCATCGCGTCCAGAACCTCGGGCCATACTGGTGTCGTGGCGTTGTAGTCCATGTATATAGGGCGTTTCTTGGTGTTAATCATTTTTTGCAACCTCCGAAAGTGCCGCCATGGATGACTTATTCGCGCCTTGACAGGATGGATCACCTTGTCCAATTTTGCACCGGCCCTGGTGCTGCTCAACTGGTCAAGAAAGCAATATATAATAGCCGTGGCATGCTTTCAAACTGGGCAACGCAATCCCTGGGCAACGCAATCCCTCCCGGCGGGAGTGGCAATATTTCCGATCCGAGCCATCATGCGGCGAAATTTCACAAAGTAATCGGACCCTGCGGATAGGCTCGTTGAGAACCACCTGGTCCGTAAGAGCGTGTAATCTTTAACGGCCAAGCTCGTAAGGAGCCTTAAATAGTGGGGCACCTGACATCTTGAGAAAAGCTCTGTTCAGAGCGCGGTTGTCAGTCGCGTAAAAATAAACCACCCCCATTTTCAAAGGAATTTACGTTATGCCCGATGCAAAGAAAAAATTCAAATCAGAAATAGGTGCGATACGCGGCACTGCAGCCTTATTGGCCGTCACAACACTGGTCATCCAACAGGGCCTTGCCGTTGGCCGCGCGGACACACGTTACGGCGGTTCGGCGAAAACCACGATGATGAAACATGCCGCGTACAATGTGGCCAAGCAAGCGGGTGGAGGCGGTTCTGTTCAGGGCAAGCCCGTTGTGATCAGCGGCTCACTGCTGAATGGTGGACATCTCAATACCGCTCAGTGGAAAGGCAAAGTAGTTGTGATCGATTTCTGGGCGACTTGGTGCCCCTGGTGCCGTGCGGAAATGCCGAGTATTGAGAAACTCTACCAACGCTACCACCGTCAGGGCCTTGAAATCGTTGGAGTGCCGCTAAGCGACACCGCAGCGGCCGTGCGGCCTTATCTCAAGGCGAATCTCAAGGCCGCGTGGCCGGAGATTTTAGACAAAGGCACCGGGAGTACAGCGCTGGCACAAAAGCTGGGTGTCAGCGAATTTCCGGCGCAATGTATCCGGCGCAATGTATCGTTGATCGCAGGGGAGTGTTGCGGTACACCGTCGTCGGCGCTTCGCAAACCCAGCTCGGTGGGGACATGCAAAAGCTGACGGCCGAAGTGCATAAGCTGCTTAGCAAGAGGAAGTGATCGTAATACGTGTGGTCGGCGTAATTTCTCCCTATTTGACGAGGATCAATGTGAAAAGGAAATCAAAGGTAAATAGACAGGTGCCGCGTAAGGTAGCAATCTGCCCGTAGGAAGCCCGTGTGTGTCGGGCTTAATGCTTCTTTGTCGGCGGATGGAATGCCCACAGAGACCGCTTGAGCAGCTGACCCCAACGGTGGTTATATGGATGCACATGATGGCCAAGTGTGCCGTCGCGATATACCGACAGCCCCGCGTTGGCCCACTGAAAAATAGACCCCTTCAAATCATGCACGTTGGTAAAGCCATCTTTCATCAGCCGGGCGCAATAAGCGGACGAGCGATTGCCGACAGCGACGATGGGTTGATTGTGCGGCACTCCCGCCATCGCTTTGGCTACGGATTCATCCGCATTGATCCATCGGGCATGATGCAGGTGGCTGACTTCATACTCGATTCGCGCACGCACATCCAGCAACAGCGGCTTTGGTTTATGAGCTTCCGTAAGCCACGCATGGAGTGCCGACACGGACAACTGCGGCACGTGTGGAAAATTATCATGAATCATTCCATTGACTTGCGTCCACGTCAGGCGGCGGCTGCGTTGATACCACCAACAGCCGCCAACGCCGGCTGCCGACGCACCGACAACTATAAGGGTAAACAAGAGCTTTTTCACGGTACCTTTCCTGCCTCCAGCGGAGGATTTTGTTCCGGCGAGGGATCCGCGCCACTCATCGGATATGCGCCGGTGTTGCCCCGGAAAGGAATCAACCACATGCGGTCGAACCGCTGATTAACCGGCTCACGAAACTGCTCAGTGCCCAGGACCATATTGGTGTGGCCGAGCCGTGGCTGTGCCCGATAGGTCCGGAAGATGTAGTCCCACCAAGGCAGATTAAAACCGAAATTACTGTCGGTTTCTACAACCTCAATGGAGTGATGAACCCGGTGCATATCCGGTGTTACCAGGAGCAGCCGCAGCACGCGATCCATCCCCAGCGGCATAGACACGTTACTATGATTGAACATGGACGTGGCATTGAGAAGCACCTCAAAGAGGAACACGCCCAACATCGGTGCACCCAAAGCCGCGACTGCGCTTATTTTGATCAGGCCGGAAAGCAGTATTTCAAAGGTATGAAACCGTCCGCCACTGGTGACATCGAGATCAACATCCGCATGATGCATGCGGTGAATGCGCCAGAGCAGCGGAACGGCGTGAAACAAAACATGCTGGAGGTAAATGGTTAAATCAAGAAGCAGTACAGCGGCGGCGAGTTTCATCCAATAAGGGAATAGCGAGTAATTCAGCAGCCCCCACCCGGCTTTGGTAGCGGCGGCGGCTATAAAGAGCGCCGCACCGGCGACGATGAATCTCAGGAGCGTGCCGTTAAGAATAGTGATCCCCAAATTGGCCGGCCAACGGCGGCGACGCGAATGGGCCACCACCCGCGGCCGGCGGGGAGCCAAAACTTCCCACAAGGCCATCAGCGCCAGAATACCAAGAAAAGCAGTGATGCGAATTGCCCCGGCGTGAATGAGAAAAGTGGAAAACATTATTCGACTCCAAGTGATGGTACCGGTGCCAGCGATCATAGCTGGTCCGTTGCGTGGAAAAAAGTCGCGTTGCATGCCCGAGCGTTGTGCCGGATGGATTGGGCGGTGCCGGGTCGATATGATCATTGCTGATGTCAGAAGTACGCTACAGCATCGGTCAATTTGCAAAGGCCGCCGGAGTGCCGACAACAACCCTGCGGTTCTATGAGCGCAAGGGCATTATTGCGCCAGCGGGCCGCACCTTCAGCAATTACCGCTGGTATGACCAACGCTCTCTGGAGCGACTGAGATTTATTAAACTGGCACACCGCGGCGGATTCTCACTTAACGACATTCAAGCGATGCTTGAATCTCATGACGGCACCTCCGCCCAATGCCATCGTACCGGTGAACTTATCGAGCGTCGCTTGGAAAAAGTGAAAGCCCAGATCAAAGAATTTCGACGGCTGGAAAAAGTGTTGGGCCGAGAGTTGAAGTTGTGCCGGGCCGGTAGATCATCGCGCTGCGCCGTGGTCGATGAATTGCGGACGGCAGCAAAAAAAGCACTTGGTTAATCCCCTGCAAAGTGTTTCATCAGACGCGTTCCCATGGATTTGCAATCGCATCACCCATGACCGGAAGATGCCGAACGTTTCGCGTGACGAATGTCAATTTATAAACCACGGCAGTTGCAGCCAGCAATGCGTCCTGTGTGTCCATCGGGCGTCCGTCGGTTCCGCATTGTGGAACGATAATTCCCCATTGCCGGGCAGCGGCGATACCCACGGGCAAATATCCCTAATAGTGCTGCTGACAACGGCCATTGCGTGCCGCCGATGCACCCGACGCACGCCCCCGATGACACCGCAGCAGGCATTCTTAGAAAAATAATTGCCTGTTTGCTTGACCTTAGGGCTTGTGACAAAATAAATGTGATGATTCTCGCATGATCCGTCCGATAATATTCGGAAAAGCCGACGGAAAAGATGCTTAAATGTAATATTTATTTTGTCACAAGACCTTACACCTAAGTGCAAGGCGTACAATTATCTAGTGATCGAAATTTCGGAGCCTCCCGGCTTATCCGGAATGGCGATGTTATTGGGTCTAGGCCGGCGTTATTAAGGCAGTGTTTTATGGGTGCTTGTTATGGTGACGATACATGCCAACGCGATGCCGCCGGCACATTGCTTATCATGGGCGGCGGGTCGGCGGCTTTTTCTGCCGCGATACGAGCGGTGGAACTTGGGACTGAAAAAGTCACCATCGTCAATGACGGCCTGCCGACTGGTGGTACGTGTGTGAATGTCGGCTGCGTTCCCTCCAAAACCCTGATCCGTGCTGCTGAATCACTGCATCGCGCCACACACAACCCGTTCGTCGGTATCCAAACAGGTGGTCGAATCACGGATTTCGCCACGGTAATAGAGCAGAAACGTCAACTGGTTGCTGAACTGCGACAAGCCAAATATGTGGATGTGATCCGTGATTTGCCGCAGGTGCAGTTGGTCAAAGGGCACGCCAAACTGCTTGACGCGCATAGCGCGCAGATGGGTGACATGCGGCTGTCAGCCGACCATGTTCTTATAGCGACCGGCGCTACCGCCGCGATACCGGATATTCCCGGGCTTTCCGAAGCGGGCTATCTGACCAATGAATCGGCGTTTGAATTGGAAGCTCTGCCGGAGTCACTGATTGTGCTGGGCGGACGATATATCGCGCTGGAATGCGCGCAGATGTTCGCGCGATTGGGCAGTCACGTAAGGGTGCTGCAAAGATCCGATCGTATTTTGCCTACGGAATCAGAGGACCTTACCGATGCCCTGACCGGTTATCTCACAACTGAGGGGCTGAAAATCCTTACGGGAGTTACCGTTGAGCGAGTCAGCCGCGAAAAGCAAGGCGTGCTCCTGACCGCCAGGATCAACGGCGAAAAGCGTGAATTTGCCGCTGCCCACATTCTTGTGGCCACGGGGCGTAAACCCAACACCCGGGGCCTGGGGCTGGAATTGGCTGGCGTATCACTTGACCACCGCGGCTGGGTGCAAGTCGATCCGACTCTGCGAACAACGCTGCCCGGCGTTTGGGCGGCGGGAGATGTGCTGGGGCAGAACATGTTTGTGTACGCGGCCGCGTATGAGGGTGCCTTGGCGGCGGAAAATGCCATGACCAAAGCGGATCGCGTGGCGGACTATACGGCGTTGCCGTGGGTAATATTTACCGATCCACAGGTCGCCGGTGTGGGCATGGATGAGCGGCAAGCTGTTGCGGCGGGCTATGATGCCGAGGTCGCAACATTGCCTTTAAGCTATGTCCCACGCGCTATTGCCGCCCGTGACACACGCGGCCTGATCAAACTGATCCGTGACAAAAAAACCGATTTGCTGCTCGGTGCCCGGATTCTCGCGCCGGAAGGTTCGGAATTGCTGATGGAACTGGCGTTGGCGATCAAATTCGGCATTACCCTCCGGCAGATTCGCGAAAGTTTCCATGCGTATCTGACGCTCGGTGAAGGCATCAAACTGGCGGCTATTACCTTCGGTAAAAATGTGGCGCAACTGAGTTGCTGCGCCACGTAAACGGTAATCTTACAAAAAAAGAGTTGCATTATGAATACACAAAATCAATCTCAACATGGCGGCGAAAATTGCGGCACGCCGAAGACTGGACTGCCGGGCACAAATCAGGGCCAGAACGCTCCCAAAACCTGGTCTGCGGGGGCGGTGGCTATTGGTGCGGCCATCCTTTCATCGGCCTGCTGCTGGTTGCCGTTAGCACTACTGGGGCTTGGCGTATCGGCTGCGGGGCTGTCTAAGTTTATTGTCGGCGCACGGTGGATATTTGTTGCGGTCGCGGTTGCGGCACTGGGTCTTGGCTTTTACATGAGCTACCGTCGCAAGGCCGCATGCTCCCCGGGTGAAGCGTGTGCGCCAAGCGGCTTGGCAAGATTTAATCGCGTGATGCTCTGGGTGTCCGCCGTGCTGGTGCTGGCCTTTGCAACATTTCCGTACTACAGCGAGCCGTTGCTGCGAGCCGTGGGCGCGGGTGGTAAAAATGCCTCAGTGAATTCCAGTTCACCGGTAAAGACCGTGGCAAAGGTGTCATCCGCGACGACGATGGCCGCCAATACTACCGGAGCCGCCATGACCCAATTTCGGCTTTATGCCTATCAGATAAATGGTATGGATTGTCAGGAATGTGCCGACGGCTTGCAGGCCGCGATTGCCAAAATTCCCGGCGTAAAAAAAGCCACCGTCTCATATCAGCATGGCACCGCTCAAGTGCGGGCCGCCGCCGGCTTTGACCCACAAAGCGTCGCCAAACGTATCAGCGGTATCGGCTATAAAACAACCTTGATCCCACCGGCGAAAAATGCCCCGATACGTAGCCCATAATTTCCACTTGGTGACGTATGCAGCCTTGGCCTATAATAGATTTTGCTACGGCGCTGGCCGATGGGGAAGTAAGGGCATTGTGGGAGCCACAGTACGTTGAGTTTGTTTTGCCCCAATAATGGTGTTTTCAAGACATTACCGGAGAAATTGGAATGACCCGCAAAGAACATTGGGAAACCGTTTATACTAAAAATAAAGATACTGAGGTCGGTTGGTATCAGGCGGATCCGGAAATTTCGTTCAACCTGATTGCAAAAGCCGCGCCGAGTCACCGGAGCGTTATCGACATCGGCGGCGGAACTTCCCGGCTTCCGGAAAAACTATTGGACCACGGTTACCGGAAAATCACCGTGTTGGATATTTCATCCGCGGCCCTGGCCAGCGCCAAAGCCCGACTGGCGGACCGTGCGCGGTTAATTCAGTGGCGGGTGGCGGATATCACGGAAGTTGAAGATCTGGGGTCCTTTGATATTTGGCATGACCGTGCCGTATTCCATTTTCTGACGGACCCGCTGGATCGTAAGCATTACGCGGAACTGGCGGCCCGCACGGTGCCTTTGGGCGGCCATCTGATTATCGGTGTTTTTACGCTCGATGCCCCGCCGCGTTGCAGCGGTCTGGATGTATGCCGCTATGATGCGTCCATGCTGGCTGCCGAATTCAGCCCGGCATTCCGCAGCGTGGAAGAAACGTCCCACCTGCACATCACACCGGGGGGTAAGCCTCAGCATTACATCTATCTGACGTTGGAACGGCTGTGACGTGAATGTCCCGGTTAAACTGAAAATCGTTCCTGACTATCGTCGCCGGGTCGCCGTGGCACGAATTATGGCAAGCATTTCCCGTCCAAGGCGATGCCCATCTACTGAAATTGTTTCGCTACATTGAACAGAACCCGTTGCGGGCAAAACTCGTGGAGCGTTCGCAGGAATGGCCTTACGGTAGCCTCTGGCAACGCGCCCACATGTCCACGCCGGCTTCATTCTGGTTGGCGGACTGGCCGTTGCGGATCCCGCGCGATTGGGATGAGTCGGTTAATTACATTCCCGATGCCGCGGAATTGGAAGAGTTGCGGCTGGCGGTGAATCGGGGGCGGCCGTTGGGGTCGAAAGCTTGGGTTCAAAGCACGGCCACCCGTATGGGGCTGGAATCGACGCTCCGCCGCCGAGGCCGACCATCCAAAGCAAAGAGAGAGAAAAAAGAGCATACCTTGGGTAAGAAATAGAAAGCAGCCTCCCGAAACGCGTAACCGCTTACCCGGCACCAAGATCCCAAAAAAGCAGGCCCAAGCGGCCTTCGTAAAATGGCGACATGTTAATCTATCCCGGTAAAAAGTTACCCCGGCCTGCCCAATTAAAGGTACCTGACACCTTTTTTCCAAATTGAAAGGCCATGGATTATGGCAAGCAGCAGTGGCGTATACGGCTACCGCGCGGGGCGGCGGAAAGAATCTGTGCCGGTGAATCCGGAAATTATTCCTGGCAGCTAACCTGCAAGTATTAACCTCTTCCC
>JAJZGH010000179.1 GCA_021798635.1 Planctomycetota bacterium
ATCCCACGCAGCGAAGCTGCTCCAAGTTGCCTTGCCCTCCTGCGGGGCGGGTGATGTGCCGATGTTGAAGGGTCCGGATACCCCTGCCAGCCACTCGTCGTGCTCATGCGCACGAAACCGGAACAGATAATACCGCTGATCGCCCGTTGCGCCGGGAAAGGCCGCCATGAGTTCAATTTCATGAGGCGTGCGCGCTAGTTCGGTAGGGAACGCCAGCCAGGAGACCATGTCGGATTGGGCAAAAGCTTCCTGTGTGGCATAACGTGGAGGAAAAAGGTCGATTCGGCCAAGTGAAGTCAATGCGTGATGGAGCCAGTTCCGCGTCTCCGCGCTGGCCGCGACTGACTCGATTGCGGTGGCAGGGACCTCGTGGCCATGTCGAAGCAGGCCCACGACGCCAAGGCATCTCACTTGTGGATCGGCGCTCTGCACCGCCGCGTGCAGCTCCGCAATAATTTCTGTGCCTGGCAGATACCCCATCAAATCCAGTAGAAGCACCGCCTGCCAGCGATAGTCGCAGTATTCATCACACCAAATCCAATCATCATCGCCCGGCCGCTCCATAGGGCGCATCCGCTCCCGGAGCGGGAGGAATGTTTCCAGCGCCGAGCCGGCGAGCTGTGTAAGGGATGCCTGAGGGAATGTGCCCTTCTCGCAGGCCGCACGGGCGAGTTCATGGATGCGGCGTTTAAGCGGTGGATATTGCGTGCATTTGAAGAGTGGCGGGAAAAGCACTTCGACGGCCTGTGCGGCAGCAGCAAATTCTTTGATCTCCACGTCGGCCTCCAACGCCAAAGCAAGATGTTGCTCAACGATGGTGAGATAGGCGGCGGCAGATGCGGGACTATGCTGGGAAGCAAGAAATTCCATGCCGTCACTAAGGGCCGCTGCGCTTATTCGGGCTGCAAATTCGGCGATGATCGCCGGATTTGGGAAGTGCGGGCTTAAGGTTGCGGCAACCACCAGCACGCGCGACATATCTCCTTTTTTCAGGTGCCCCCAATCTTCCGTTGCAGCCTCGAGGGCCATCCGGCATTCGGCTGCGGTCAAGCCACCCTCCGCGAGTGCTTGGAAGTGCGGCTTAGCTTGCTTCCGCACGGCCGGATCGCGGGAACGGAACATCTCAAGAATCGCGGGTAATCGTGTCTGGGCCATATAAAGCTCCTGATCCGCTGTGGCGATCGGCTTGTTCGGCAGACCAAGCGACGCTGATAGTCGCGTCTGCCGTGATCGCCCACTTGCCGCTGTACCAAAGCATTTATTCTCCTGAGATGCGTGATTTTAACGGATCGACCACCATTCACAAGCCGTGGGTGTCGAACTAATTCATTATGAGAAGACAGTGAAATATCGAAACAATATAAATGAAATGGTCGAAGGCAGGATTTATTTGTTTTTTTTCCTGACGCATACCGAATATGATAAAAATCTATGGAAGGCGCAATTATGAATACGACAACCACATTGGTCTTTGCGGACATGCCGAAGGACTATCAGGGCTTGGTCATGAATTTCATGCCAAAGGCAATTCATGACGAAGTCGATTACGAGAACACTGTGGAAATTATCGATGCGCTCGTCGGCCACGCGCTTACCGATGAGCAGGAATTGTATCTTGGCACACTTTCGACGCTGGTAGATGCGTACGAGAGCAGGCACTACGCAATCGAAACCCATGGTATGTCTCCGGTTGAGGCACTGAAATTCTTGATGGAAGAACATGAAATGTCTGCCGATGACATCGGCAGGCTGTTGGGGGAGCGGACGCTGGGGTCTAAAATATTGCGTCAGCGACGGAAGATTGGCCTGAAATATGCCAAAGCACTGGCCAAGAAGTTTGCTGTCGATGTCAGTGTTTTTATTAATTGACAATAGGCTACCGGCCGGATGAAACCAATCCCGGTCCGGACGTGAAGAGGTTCAGATCACTCCTGCCGGAAAACGGGCGACGAAGGGTGGGAGATTCGCTCGGGCGCAAAAAAAGAGCACCGCATTTGTGGTGCGGTGCTCCGTGGCGACTTTTTAGTTTGAATATGACCCGGGGATACTTGTGGCGATCAGGTGCCCATATCATGGCTGGACAGGTACTTCTTCTGCAAGCTTGTGAGTTTATCAATGGATATACCCATGGATTCAAGCTTCAACGCGGCTACCCATTCGTCGACGCTCTTGGGTACTTCATGAACCTTGTTGGAAAGCTTGGAACGATTTTTAATCGACCATTCCGTAGCCAGGGCCTGTACGGCAAAGCTCATATCCATGACCGAGGCGGGGTGGCCATGGGCCGCGGCGAGATTGATCAATCGGCCTTCGCCGAGAACCAAAATACGCCTGCCATTTTTCAGCGTGTATTCATCGACGAATTCCCGCACGCCGCGCCGGACTTTCTTGGCTTCTTTTTCAAGAGCTTCCAAATCCAGCTCCACATTAAAGTGGCCGGAGTTGCAGACCACAGCATTATCCTTCATCTGCCGGAAGTGTTCCATGCGGATCACCGCGATATTGCCCGTGACGGTAATAAACAGATCACCGACCTTCGCGGCCTCGCTCATGGGCATAACCCAGAAGCCGTCCATGGTGGCTTCAATGGCACGGATGGGATCAATTTCCGTGACAATGGTGCTGGCACCTAAGCCGCGCACACGTGACGCCACGCCCTTGCCGCACCAGCCGTAACCGCAGACGACCACCTTTTTGCCCGCTACCAGATGATCCGTAGCCCGGATAACACCATCAATAGTGGATTGGCCGGTGCCATAGCGGTTATCAAAAAAGTGTTTGCACTGGGCATCATTAACGGCCACGACGGGGAATTTCAGGATGCCGTCTTTTTCCATGGCCCGCAGCCGAATGACTCCGGTGGTGGTCTCTTCCATGGAAGCTACTACGCCATCCGCCAGTTCCTTGCGAGAGGAATGCAGCAGGCTGACCAGATCAGCACCGTCATCCATGGTGATATTGGGCTTGATATCCAGGGCAATGTTCATGTGCCGATAGTATGTTTCGCGATCTTCACCTTTGATGGCGTAAACGGAAATGCCATAATCTTTGACCAGCGAGGCCGCATTATCATCCTGCGTGGACAACGGGTTGCTGGCGCACAGGGCGAGTTTTGCTCCGCCGGCTTGCAGCGTGCGGGCGAGATTGGCGGTTTCCGTGGTTACGTGCAGGCACGCGGCCATGCGATAGCCGGTCAGGGGCTTTTCCTTGGCAAAGCGCTCGCGCACCATGGCCAGCACGGGCATGTCCTTATCCGCCCATTCAATGCGCTTTTTGCCTTCAGCCGCCAGCGACAAATCTTTGACATCGTGTTTTACCGTCATGCAACAACTCCTAAAAAAATACGGGCGATTATGAAAGCCCTGAAACATTCAGCGGGCGACTTGCCCGCATGACAAACAAATCCGGTACGGCGGTACGATCCTGCCGCGACCGGATCTTACGCGCCGCCAACGTATGGCGGCGAATATTGACAAAACCGGCCTGCGACAGCATGTCGGTCATTTTTCCCGGGGCAAAGCCCATCCAGCGATGGCCCATTTTTTCGCGAAACATTTCCACCTCGTGGGGCATCAAATCCACAATCAGAAGAAATCCACCGGGCTTCAGCACCCGGAAAATATCACTTAGTGCGCTGGGGACATTCTCCACATGATGCAGAACCAAGCTCACCAGAGCCATATCCAGCGACTGCACCTCCGGCGGCAAATCTTCCAGGCGTCCCAGCAGCAGCGTTACATTCTCTATTTCCAGTGTTTTGATGCGACTTTTGGCGGCACGCAACATCGCTGTGGATGGTTCCACTGCGATGACCTGCTTTACGTGCGGTGCAAGTAAGGCGGCCATGGTACCGGTTCCCGCTCCCAGATCGCCGACAATCCAATTCGGGTCCAAGGCTGCGAGCATGGCTTCCAGATGAAAACTCTCTCCAAACCATTGCGTGCGAATGGTATCCCATTCGGGGGCGCTGGCATTAAAAAAATCGTGATGCTGCTGCTGCCGGCGTTGCAGCACCCGCAGCAAACGCTCTTCATCAGCCAGGACTTGCTCATCGTGCGCCAGATAGTCTCGCGCCAAGGTCCGCAATTGACGTATAGCTGATGGGCCGGCCAATGGGGCCAGGCGATATAACATGGATGTGCCGTCACGCCGCCCGTCCACCGCTCCGGCTTCAACCAGATTTTTAATGTGGCGGCTGACGGTAGATTGCGGCAGCTTAAGTGCCTCAGCCAATTCGCCCACGCGCAGGCCGGGGCCTGCCGAATGTTCTAATAGGCGGATAATGCGGCAACGCATGGGATCGGCCAGGGTGCGCAGCGTATCCACCCACCGCCGAACGCTGGGCGATTCGGCAGATGTCGCGGGGCTGCTGACTGGCAATGATCCGTTCATCCGGATAGAATGATAGTTGCTGGCGCGGAAATTGGCAAGCGCATCGCACCACAGAGCACCGTGGTGATAACCCGGTGGTTGATTGGGAACATCGGATCAACCACCGGATTATCATCCGCTGCTCGGCGGGCGCGTCCCGCTACGGAAAAAAAGGTACCTGACACCTTTTTTTTATCAGCGCCGCGTCGTTGAGCACCGTGGTGATAACCCGGTGGTTGGTGGGCGGCACGGAGTCAACCACCGGATTAACCATCTGGTGCTCTGTGAAGATTAGACCGCCCCGGCGCGCCAGGAGCCCGTCCGAGTAATGGCCGGGATTGCGATTACTCGGACAGGCTCCTAGCCGGATCAAAGTTTCGCTGCGGTTTGGCCGATAATGATGGCGAAGGGCCGGGTTGGGACATAACATTGGCGTGTGCGGGACCGAATAAGCCCCGTAATGATTGCATACGGCCAGCATGCCCGGATGTCAGATAAACGAATAAAGGATTGCACTACTGTGAATATATACCCCATGAAATTTTCCCCGGTTTTTCAGGAACGGATCTGGGGCGGACAAAAAATCCGCCAGAATCTGGGCCGGCCAGTGCCGCAGGACCTTTATAGATCGCGTATCGGCGAGGCATGGGAATTGGCCGATCTGCCGGCCGGCTCTGTGAAAGCCGATTCTGCGGGTGCAGCCGCGGATGGGAGCTTATCGAGCCGGATTATCAACGGCCCATTGTCTAAACGCTCGCTGCATGAGGCGATCGGACAATGTGGGCCGGAAATTATGGGCCGGGCAGCCGCGGGACATTCGCATTTCCCCCTGCTGATAAAATTTTTGGACGCGGCTGCCGATTTATCAGTGCAGGTGCATCCCAACAAGGCTTATGCCGCTAAGCATCCTGGTGCGCAGCTTAAAAGTGAAGCCTGGTATGTGCTGGAAGCAGCGCCGGGCGCGAAGATATATAAGGGGGTGAAGCGCGGCGTAACACGGGAAATGTTCGCGGCGGCCCTGCAGGCCGGAACGGTGGATCGGCTACTACTGGCAGTACCGGTGCAGGCGGGTGATTGTCACTTTTTGGAATCCGGAACAGTTCATGCCCTGGGTGCCGGCGTACTGGTCGCGGAAGTTCAGACTCCCAGCGATACAACTTTCCGAGTCTTTGATTGGAATCGCCTCGGCCCGGATGGCAAGGCCCGCACCCTGCATATACAGGAAGCGTTGGAAGTCATAGATTTTTCGCCGCCGGCACCGGCGATACCGCAACGTCGGAATTATCTCGTTGAAGATACCGTCGTGACCGAGCTGGTTTCCTGTGATTATTTTTCCATACATCGGCTGACCGTGCCGGAGGGAAGTCAGACGTTTCCCGCGGATTGGATGGATGATAAACCTGAAGTGTGGATGTGCCTTTCCGGACAGGGTGTGCTGGAAATACTCGATGCCACACCGCTGGCGTTTGCACCGGGGGAAACCCTCTTAATTCCCGCCACCGCCCGGCAGATTCGCCTGCGTGTGGTCAGCGCGTGTACACTGTTGAGAATCCGGCTGCCGTAACCGCGGACAGCCTGTGCGATTTCGCCTCCTACAATGTATTGGAAATAATACGATGAAAGTACGTTTACAAAAGTTCATGGCCGATTGCGGAGTTGCCGCCCGGCGCAAGTGTGAACAATTAATTCTGGAAGGCCAAGTGCGGGTCAATGGGCATGTACCGGTGAAATTGCCCGTGTTGATTGATCCGGAAAAAGACACCATCACCGTGGGGGATGATCTGGTTGAAGCGCTGCATCCGGAAAAGCTGCTTTACATTCTGCTTTATAAACCCAAAGGCGTCTTGGTGACGCGGAATGATCCGGCGGATCGCAAAACCGTCCATGAATTGCTGCCGGGCATTACCGCCCGACTTTTTCCCGTCGGCCGTCTGGATATGGATTCCCGCGGGCTGGTGCTGATGACCAATGACGGAGAACTAGCGAATGCCATATCGCATCCGCGTTACGGCGTGGAAAAAACCTACGTTGTCACGGTGGATGCCCGCTTAACAAGTGAAGCGGTGGAAAGAGTGCGTAAAGGCATCTGGCTGGGAGCGCCCGATGGCGGCCGGGCCGTGCGGGCGGAAGGCTTTGCCTTGCGGGTGCTGTCGCGGCAGCGCGGCAAGACGATTTTGGAAGTAACCATTGCGGAAGGAAAAAATCGGGAATTCCGCCGCGTGCTGGCCCGTTTCGGATACCGGGTTGCGGATATGTTCCGTGTGGCGATTGCGGAAAAAATTACGGCCGCCGGATTGAATCCTGGTGAATCCCGAGCGCTATCACCCAAGGAATTGCAGTGGCTGCGCACGGTCAGTTCGCCGGAATATCACGATCAGAAACGACAGGCAACGCAGAAATGGTTTGAACGCAAGGAAATGGAAAAGGAACGCAAACGCCTGCAGCAGGGGGTGGAAAAAACAGCGCCCCGCCCCACCCGCTTGATGAACGCCAAGCCGCAACGAAAATTTGCGGCAGGGAAAAGCGGCGGCACGCGGTCGCGGCCTACACGCTAATAGGGGCCGACGAATTACGCGCGATGCAATGGCCCTGTTGACCACTGGTTCGCCGAGCCAATGAATAATGAATAATGAGTAATGAATCATGAGTAGCGAGAAAGACAATACCATCGCAGCACGTCTGAGCGGCCACGCCGCTGGACCGATGGAAAGCCATCCATTTCTGGATATGTTAAAACACCGGGTCATGGTGTTTGACGGCGGATTAGGTACGCAGATATTTGCCGCGAATCTGACGTTGGCTGATTTTAACAATCTGGAAAACTGCCCGGAAGTGCTGGTGCTTTCCCGCCCGGATGTAATTCAATCCATCCACGAATCGTATTATGCCGCCGGCTCCGACACGGTCGAAACCGATACGTTCGGTGCCAGTAAAATTGTTCTGGCAGAATTTGGATTGCAGGATCAGTGTCGAGAAATTAACCGCAAAGCGGCGCTGCTGGCCCGCAGTGCCGCTGATAAATTCACCACCCCGGATCGGCCCCGATTTGTCGCCGGATCAATCGGCCCGGGCACCAAAGCCATTACACTAGGCAACACCACGTTTGACATCATGCACGATTCCTATGTGGAACAGGTTCGCGGACTGCTGGACGGCGGAGTTGATGCAATTCTCATCGAGACGTGTTTTGATCTATTGCAGGCCAAGGTCGCGGTGATTGCCGCGACCGACGCCATGAAGGAAATGGGCATTCGCGTGCCGATCATGGTGCAGGTAACCATGGAAACCGTTGGCACGATGTTGCTGGGCACGGAAATGAACGCGGTGATTACCACGCTGGAAGCACTTCCGGTGGATGTCATTGGTATGAACTGCGCTACGGGTCCGGAGCTGATGCGCCCACATGTGGAAACGCTTAGTCAGAATTGCACGCGCTATTTGTCTGTGCAGCCCAATGCCGGCCTGCCTGTGCTGCATGAGGGCCGCACCCATTTCCCGCTTGGCGCGACGGAACTTGCCAGAGCGCATGTGGAGTTTGTTCAGCAGTTTGGCGTCAATATTGTCGGCGGATGCTGCGGCACCACGCCGGAGCATATCCGCGCAGTAGCGGCGGCGGTGGCTGAATTAAAGCCGGCGGTGCGCAGCGCACAAGGGCGGATGACTGATGCGGCCCATGCGACTGTTTCATCGCTGTATAGTGCGGTGGATGCGCGGCAAGATAATTCCATTCTCATCATCGGCGAACGCACCAATACCAACGGTTCCAAAAAATTCCGTGACTGCCTGTTGGCCGCCGATTGGGACACGCTGACCGCCATCGGGCGCGAACAGGTGAAGGAAGGTTCGCACGTTGTTGATGTGTGCGTGGATTATGTCGGCCGCGATGGCGTGCCCGACATGACCGACATTGTCCGGCGCTTTGCCAAGGAAGTTACCGCCCCGTTGATGATCGACTCGACACAACTAGATGTCATTGAAGCCGGCCTGCAGGCCGCCCCCGGCAAGTGCATCGTTAATTCCATTAATCTCGAAGATGGCGAAGAGAAACTCGCGCGCATGGCCGCTTTACTGAAACGCTATGGGGCCGCCGTGGTTGCCGGCACCATTGACGAAGACAAAACAGAGGCCATGGCCAAAACCGCCGATCGTAAAATTGAAATTGCCAAAAGGCTTTACGATCTGCTGGTCAACAAATACGGCATTCCGGAAACGGACATTTATTTTGATCCGCTCATATTTCCCATTGTCACCGGGCAGGAGGAAGTGCGGCGACTGGCATTGGAAACCATTGATGGCATCCGCCGAATCAGCGAGGAACTGCCCAACTGCCATACCACGCTGGGACTTTCCAATGTTTCCTTCGGGTTAAAGCCATATGCGAGATTGGTGCTAAATAGCGCGTTTTTTAATGAATGCGTCAAGGCCGGCCTCACCAGCGCGATTGTCCACGCCAGTAAAATTTTGCCGCAGAATAAAATAGAACCGGAACATTACCAATGGGCGATGGATCTGATTTATGATCGCCAACGCGAGGATTACAAGCCACTGCAATTGCTGACTAACCTGGGCGCTCCGGCCAAAGCGGCCCAAGCCACAGAGCAACTGCCCCTGGAGGAACAACTGCGGCGGCACATCATTGACGGCGACAAACAAAAGCTGCCCGAGCATCTTGATCAGGCCATGGCCAAATATGCGCCCCTGGAAATTATCAATGATCATCTCCTGGAGGGCATGAAAGTAGTAGGCGAATTGTTCGGCAGCGGCCAAATGCAGTTGCCGTTTGTACTCCAAAGTGCTGAAGTGATGAAAACCGCGGTGGCCTATTTGCAGCCTTTCATGCCGAAAAGTGAAGGGCAAAGCCGGGGCAGAATGGTTCTGGCTACGGTTAAGGGGGACGTGCATGACATTGGTAAAAATCTGGTGGATATTATTTTATCCAACAATGGCTACACAGTGGTCAACCTGGGCATCAAACAGTCGATCGCCAATATCGTGCAGGCCGCCAAAGAACATAACGCCCAGATCATCGGCCTTTCGGGCCTGCTGGTAAAGTCCACACTGGTGATGCGCGATGATTTGCAGGAACTCAATCGCCTGGGAATTGATATACCTGTGATTCTCGGCGGTGCGGCGCTGACCCGCAGTTACGTGGAAAAGGATTTGCGCGATATTTACAAAGGCCCTTTGTTCTATGGCAAAGATGCCTTTGAGGGCTTGCGCGTCATGGAACACGTGGCGACCGGAAAAATCGCTGAGATTCTCGGCGACACGGGGCAATCCCGGCAACAGGCCGAGTTGCGTTGCAAAGCTGGCGCGACCGCGGCCACCTCGGCAACGGAAAATGAGGGTACCAAAATCAGCACGGAGGATTATGCCAGCTCTGGTATACGCACCGACGTTGCCGTGCCGGCGTTACCCTTTTACGGCTCGCGCGTGGTGACAGATATTCCGGTGGATGCGGTGTTTCCCTACATTGATGAAGTAGCACTTTTCCGCGGCCAATGGCAGTTCAAAAGCGGCACGATGCCGCGGGATGAATTCCGCCAATGGACGGAAAGCCACGTTCGCCCGATTTATAACCGCATCAAACAGAAATGTCGGGATATGAATCTGCTGCGCCCACAGGTAGTTTACGGCTACTTCTGGGCACAGGCGGACAAAAATGATTTAATCGTTTATGCCGAGGATAAAAAAACCCAGCGCCTGCGTTTTCATTTTCCCCGGCAAACAGGTCGCAAACGCTGGTGCCTGTCGGACTTTTTCCGTTCCGTGCAATCCGGCGAAATGGACGTTCTGGCATTGCAGTGCGTGACCGCGGGTTCGGCCGTCGCACCGTATGAGAAACAACTTTTTGAGCAGGGTGATTTCACAGAATATCTGTATATCCACGGGATGGGCGTGCAGATTGCGGAAGCCTTGGCGGAAATGTGGCATAAACGGGTGCGCCAGGAATTAGGCATTGCGGATAAAGATGGTTCCTCCATGCGCGATATTTTTGCCTGCCATTTTCAAGGCTGCCGCTATAGCTTCGGCTACCCCGCCTGCCCGGATTTACAGGATGAAGAAAAACTTTTCGCCCTGTTAGACCCCTCACGCATCGGCTGCACGTTATCAGAGAACTGGATGATCCAGCCTGAGCAATCCACCTCCGCCATGATCGTCCACCACCCCGAAGCCCGTTATTTTAATGTGCAGTAGGTGCGCGGCCTGGCTATGACGATCACTTCTCCCTGTCCTGGTACGCTGGCAGATAGTAGAATTCATGCGTACAATATGTCTGTAGATGACGATAACTACAGACGGATGGTACAACTATGCGAACGACCACGCGCAGCAAGGCCCATA
>JAJZGH010000180.1 GCA_021798635.1 Planctomycetota bacterium
GAACGTACGTTTGAACGTCTTGAGGCCGTCCGACGAGCGCCAATCGTGCTAGACGGACTAAATCTTCTGATTCTTGTGATTTATCGCCCATACATCTCCAAAAACCGTTGTTATGAGGCTTAAATGATAGTTCATGGCGGACTATTTGTCAATATCGTAGGACAAAGTAGTCCACGTGGGGAACCGTGACGGTCAAGAATGCCCCGCTTCGTTGTTCTCCAAGTGAATTGTCATCGGAAAAAAAAGACAACGAAAACCTTCAGCAGATTAAGCGGCTACTTGGGCCCGGATATTCCGCAGACGCCGTCTGCGCAATTTGCGGCGCGGGCAAAATCTCCAACGGCACCAAGAGAACCGTGCCCGCCAAACTGCCCGGCACCATCCGGACAATCCCCTCCGTTTCCTCCGCCCCCTCCTGTGAATTAACGTCTTGCGAGCACGCAGGGGTTAGGAGTTGGGAGTTAGAAGGTTTTGACACGCTGCGCTGCTAAATGCCAGATGCCAGATGCTCAATTCCAGGTTCCAGGTTCCAGGTTCCATGTTCCAGGTTCCGGATTCCAGGTTCCGGATTCCGGGTTCCGGGGTGTGGCGCTATTTCCGGGCGGGGTAGAAGTAGTGCTGAATCATGGGCAAATTCTGCTGTTTGGTTCCGCGGCGGCGGGGTACGGTCGGCGTGGGTTCCACCGCCGGCAGAGCCGGCGGCTTGTGGTGTTTTGTGGGGTTTTCCTGCAGGGTGCGTTGCTTGGGAATATTGCCGCGCTGCTGGTTGGGCAACTGGATTCAGTGGATTCAGCGGCGAGACCGGTGCTCGAGATGCTGATATAATGACATTTCTGCAACGGCGGTGGCGGGTTTGCGTTGTACTGCTGGACTTTGCGTTTTTGGAGTAACTGATATTGCCTTCCAGACTCTACTTGCTGTTGGCCGGAGGGGTTGTTTCTCTGGGGCTTTTGGGCATTTCCGGCTGTTCGCGGCCTGCATCCGGGCAATCCACGAAAGTAAAAGCGAATCAGGCGGCTGTGCCGGTGCATATCGCTACGGCGGAGATTGCGGCTGTGCCGGTGCAGATTTCCAATATTGCTACCGTGCAGGCATATCGGTCGGTGACGGTGCAGTCCCAGGTGAACGGGCAGATTATTGCGGTTGCGGTGCATCCGGGCGAAGAGGTAAAAAAAGGGCAGGTGCTGTTTCGCATTGATCCGCGGTTGTATCAGGCGGCGCTGTTACAGGCGCGGGCGACTTTGGCCAAAGATCAGGCAACAGCGGATAATGATCGTGTATCACAACAACAGGAAGCCAGTCTGGTGAAGATGAGCGCCGCATCGCCTACCGAATATCTGCTGGCTAAATACACCTATCAGGCCGCGGCAGCGCAGGTGGATGCGGACAAGGCCGTCGTTCAGACGGCAGAGGTGAATTTAAACTACTGCACCATTTCCGCGCCGATGAATGGCCGGGCGGGCAATCTTCTGGCGTATCCGGGAACCAATGTCAGTGCCACAAGCACCAGTTTAATTGTGATCAATGAACTGCGGCCCATTTACGTGGCGATTGCCTTGCCGCAACGGTATCTGGTGGAGGTAAAATCCGCATGGGAAAAGAATCCGCAACTGCCCATGGTTGTGACCATATCGGGACACGCCGGCGCAAGGGCCGGCGGCCATTTGAGCTTTATTGATAATCAGGTCAATGCGACTACCGGCACCGTGACACTTATGGGGACATTTGCCAATACGGGGGAAAAGCTGTGGCCCGGTGAACTGGTGAATGCTACATTGCAGGTGGGCGAGCTTAAAAACGCAGTGGTTGTGCCGGCCAACGCGGTTCAGGTCGGGCAGAATGGGCATTATCTGTATCAGGTTGTTGCGGGCGATAAGGTTAAAATGATGCCGGTGCAGGCCGGCATTACCTGGCATGGCAATACCGTTATTTCCCGTGGGTTGCAAAAAGGGAGCGTCGTGGTAACCGACGGGCAGGTGCGACTGCAGCCGGGCAGCCGTGTGCAAATCGTGCAACATGGGCTGGTTGCACCAATGACAAGGGGCGGGACTGCTGCTGCAAAAAGTTAGAAACTTGCGGGCAGTTTGTAAATGCCGCCTGGCGGCCGGATGCGTAAAGCGAATCGAGAATAATGGGTCATGAATATTTCGGAACTTTTCATTCGCCGGCCCATTGCTACGGTACTGCTGACCGCGGCGGTTGTGATTTTCGGTGTCATGGCCTATTTTCAACTTCCGGTAAGCGATTTACCGGAAGTAGATTATCCGACGATTTCCGTATCGGCTTCGCTGCCGGGGGCGAATCCCTACACCATGGCTTCCGCTGTGGCTACGCCGCTGGAGGATCAGTTCACGGCCATTGAGGGCCTGAAGTCCATGACCTCCACCAGTTCGCAAGGCTCAACGAATATCACCTTGCAGTTTAAATTAAGCCGCAATATAAATTCCGCCGCCCAGGACGTGCAGGCTGCCATCACGGCCGCGCAAGGTGCACTTCCGCACAATATGCCCGTTCCACCGACTTACCATAAAGTAAATCCGGCGGCGCAGCCGGTGTTGTATATCGGGCTAAGTTCCAGCACGTTGCCGTTGTATCAGGTGAACAATTATGCTCAGAATCTGTTAGGCAATTCCATTTCGGAATTAAGCGGCGTAGCGCAGGTCAATATTTTCGGTGCCCAGACCTACGCGGTGCGAATTCAGGTGAATCCCAAAAAGCTTGCTGCGCGAAATATTGGAATTGACACGCTGGCCCAAAGCATTGCCCAGGCCAACGTGAATATGGCCACCGGTTCGCTCTGGGGAAATCACGCCTCCTATCAAATTTATTCCAACGGCCAGTTGACGGATGCCGCCCAATACCGCCATCTGATTATCGCCTATCGCAACGGCGCACCCATTCGGCTTAATGAAGTCGGCAACGCGATTAACAGCGTCGTCAATAACCGTGTGGCGGCCTGGGAAATTGTCGATGGCACCGCGAGCCGGGCGATAGTGCTGGCGATTCAAAAGCAGCCCGGAGCCAATACCATAAAAGTGGTCGATGAAATTCGCGCTTTATTGCCTAAGTTGCAGGCCAGTATTCCGCCCGCGGTTCATGCGCGGATTCTTTTTGATGCTTCGCAGCAGATCCGCACGGGCGTTAATGATGTCAAGCTTACGCTGCTGGCCGCTATGGTGCTGGTGGTGCTGGTGATTTTTGCATTTCTGCGTACCTTGCGGGCCACACTGATTCCCAGCATTGCCATGCCGCTGGCCATTATCGGCACGTTTGCGGTGATGTATGAACTGCATTTTACCATTGATTATTTCTCGCTTCTGGCGCTGACGCTGGCGGTGGGATTTATCGTGGATGATGCGGTGGTGATGCTGGAAAATTCCTACCGCCATATTGAAATGGGTGAAGCCCCCATGCAGGCCACGCTCAACGCGTCCCGGGAAATCGGGTTCACCATTATTTCCATGACCATTTCTCTGATTGCGGTGTTTATACCGATTTTATTTCTTTCCGGCATTATCGGCCGCCTGCTTAATGAATTTGCTTTGACCATTGCCGCGGCCATTTTAATTTCCGGCTTTATCTCCCTTACGCTGACGCCGGTTTTATGCAGCCGCTTTCTAAAACCGCCGCGGGAAAAACATAATTTTCTGTATCGGTTCATGGAGTGGATTTTTTCGTCATCGCTCCGGTTTTACCAGAAAACGCTCCGCCTGGTGCTTAAGGTCCGGTTGCTGGTGTTGCTGCTGTCATTGGCCACACTGGTTCTGACGATTTACCTGTTGATTCATATTCCGGAAGGCTTTATCCCGGCGGGCAACACCGGGCGCGTGCTGGTAAGCACCCAGGGGGCACAAAGTATCTCGTTTAAGTCCATGGAGCAGCATCAACTGGCGGCGGCGAAAATCGTCGCGGCCGATCCGAACGTGCATCTGGTGATGAATGTCGTGGGAGCCGGCCCCATCGCGGGAGTCAATAATGGGCACATGTTTTTACACCTTAAGCCGCGGAATGAACGCAAGCTCACCACGGATCAGGTGATTGCGGAAATCGGGCCTAAACTGGCGCGCATTGTGGGGTTGCGGGTATTTTTCTTCAATCCACCGCCCATTAATGTAAGCGGGAATTTTACCAAATCGGAATATCAGTTTTCGCTGCAAAGCCCCAATACTGCTCAATTATTCAAATATGCTCCGCTGCTGGAGAAAAAACTGCGAACCTTGCCGGGATTGCTGGGGGTTAACAGTGATTTACAAATTGCCAGCAATCAGCTCAACGTCGTTGTGGACCGCAGCAAGGCCCAGGCTTTGGGGGTCAGTGCGGCAGCGGTTGAACAGGCGTTGGGTTATGCGTATGGCTCACAACAGATTTCCATTATTTATGACACGCAGGCCCAGTATGAAGTCATTTTGGAACTGCAGGCTAAATACCAGAATTCACCCAATGATTTGCATTTGCTCTATGTGACATCCAGCAATGGCGGCCTGGTTCCATTAAGTGCTGTAGCCCATCTGACGCAAAGCCTGGGGCCGCTGGCCATTAATCAGACCGGGCAACTTCCGTCGGTGACGATATCTTTTAATGTAGCTCCCGGATTTTCCTTAAGCAAGGCGGTAGCGGAGATTCAGGCGGCGGCGAAGCAGATGCTGCCATCCGGCATTATCACGAATTTTCAGGGGGCCGCCCAGATATTTCAGGCGGCGGTGATCAACATGGGCGTGCTGCTGCTGGTGGCGGTGGTGGTGATTTATATTGTGCTGGGTGTTTTGTACGAAAGTTTTATCCACCCGATTACCATTCTTACAGCTTTACCGTTTGCGGGCCTGGGGGCCTTGCTTACACTGATGCTTTTTGGCGATATTCTTGACCTGTACGCCTTTGTCGGCGTTATTATGCTCATCGGTCTGGTAAAGAAGAACGGCATCATGATGGTTGATTTCGCCATTGATGCCCGGCGCACCAGGGGCCTGGACGCCATGGAATCTATCTATCAAGCCTGCAGCATACGGTTCCGGCCGATTATGATGACCACGATGGCCGCATTGCTGGGCACCATGCCCATTGTGCTGGGTTCCGGTGCCGGTTCCGGAACACGTCGGCCGCTGGGCCTCGCGGTAGTAGGGGGGTTGCTGTTTTCCCAACTTCTGACGCTGTACGTTACACCCGTGTTTTATGTTTATCTGGACAGGATTGAGCAGTGGTTCAGCGGTAACAAGGATAGCGGTGACAGAATACATTCAAGCGCTCAGGCGCACAGGGATGAAGCAGTTCGTGATATGGCGTCGGTGGAGCCGTAATAGATGGGCAGAGTAAATCCGGAATATCAAATGCGGGCTGCCGCGGATTTTTCGGATTTTTCCTCAAGGCCTATAACGTGTATGCCGATAACGTGAGAGTTGCGGCGTTACTGTTGTTTTGGCGTCACGGGTTTGGCTTATTGTGCACGGTGCGTGCAGAATTTTATTTTTCAGCCTTTTTTTGTAGAATCTGGTTGAACTTGCCCGCCGGTACCTGCGTATGAGACGTGGGGGTCATGGTGGCCTTAGAGCAAGACAGTGTAAATACACGCAAGAAAGCAGCTTTTTGAACGGGAAATGGAATTTCCTGCGGTTAAGACGGAGTGCTGACCATGGACCTTGATAACATACCCCCGGTATTATTTCCTGACTTTTCCCCCAAGGTTTCCCGGCGGGGATTATTGGCCGGGGTTGTCGGCACGGCAGCGGCGGCCACTTTAGCGGGATGCGCTGCAACTCCTCCGGCGTCCAATAGCAGTATCAGTTACCTGCCCAGCGGTGTGTTGCCGCCGGATGCGGGCGTGAGTCCCGGTCGCATGGATACGGGATATGCTCCCCCTGCAAATTTTAAGCCGCGGGTGGTGTATCATCCGCCCGTGCCGGCCCGAAATATTGTTCCGGTGGGCGCGTACGGCATTATCCCTCGTAGTGCCTGGACTACGGCGGGGCCTAATATGCGAACCATCCAGCCGATGGCCGGCGTGCATCTGATCACCTTTCATCACACCGGTGATCCGCATCCGATCTATTTTGATACGCTGGAGGAAACGGCACGGTATTGGGAGCTTATACGGGAATATGAGCGTCGGGTTGGATTTGAAGACATTGCCTATCATTTTGGCATTGACCGTTTGGGGCGGGTGTGGCAATTGCGTGATTTGCAATATCGTGGCGAACACGTGCGGGACGGTTTTGCTCCGCCGCACTGGCTGATGGAATATATACAATATCGCAATTCGCCGACGCAGCCGGTGCACGGGCGGTATATCTGGAACGCGCATAACATTGGCGTAGCGTCCATCGGTAATTTCATGCTGCAGGAACCTACTGTGCAGCAACGCCAGACCATTCTGCGCTTTGGCTCCCTGTTGCGGCGGCTTTACAGCATTCCTATTTATCATTGCTATACGCACCGCGAACTGGTGGCCACGGAATGCCCCGGTCATCATTTGCAGCCCTATATGGTTTATATCCGGAAAAATAATATTTTGTGATCCGCTTTGCAGCGGGGTCGTCGGGCGGCAAAACGTCAGGCGATGAAATGCGTTGTACCACAGGCATCTTGCCTGCATTGAAAACGCCAAAAAAGCAGGCGGGATGCCTGCGTTACCTGTGTTGCTCCACCCCTCGCACCCAAAATTCATCACCGACCAAGTGGATTTTACCAACGATCTTTTATGGAGTTCCGGGGCGACTTCGTATACACTTCCTACCCATGCAGGAACCGCAATTTCAATGTGTTACCATCCTCGGCGTGGGTTTGCTGGGCGCATCATTAGGCCTGGCGATTAAACACCATGGTTTGGCGGTGCGCGTCCATGGCGTGGGCCGCGCCGGATCGCCTTCCAATCAAAAGGCGTTGGAAATCGGTTCCATCGATCAGGCCTTTACTGATGCAGCGGTCGCGGTGGCCGATAGTGATCTGGTGATTCTGGCCGCCAATGTGGGGCAGTTTCCGGCTCTGATGACAGCGATAGCGCCGGTGTTAAAACGCGGTGCCCTGGTGACGGATGTCGGTTCCACCAAGCAGCAGGTTATGAAGTGGGCGGGCAAATTACTTCCCGGTACCGTTGATTTTATTGGCTCTCATCCCATGGCAGGTTCGGAAAAGCGCGGCCCGGAAAATGCCCGCGCGGATTTATATCAAGAGGCCCTGTGCCTGATCTGTCCGCCGAAACTGCGCGGACGCGGCGCGTTTACCGGAAGCCGCGTGGCGGCGGGAACCGAAAAAATTGAAAAGTTCTGGAAGGCCGTGGGGATGCGGACACGACAATTAGATGCCCAGCAGCATGATCAATGGGTGGCCCTGATCAGCCACATTCCCCATGCGGCGGCGTGTATGACTGCTCTGGTGGCGGGACGCAATGAGGAGGCAGGCGCGGCGATTGCCGGCGGGTTTGTGGATACCACGCGCGTGGCGTCAGGTGACCCGGCCATGTGGACGGATATATTTTTAACCAACCGCGTGGAAGTCAACAGGAATTTAGGTGTGGCGATACAGGCTTTGCGGAAACTTCAATCGGCCATTGGCCGCGGGGATCAGCAGGCGGTTCTGGAATTTCTGCAAATGGCAAAACAACGGCACGAATCCCTGCTTTCCCGGCGCGACGCGCGGTGAATTACATGGCCTTGGCCAGGAGATCTTCGGGGCTTTTATAGCGGTTTGTTTCATCGGTAAACAGTCCTGGAACAAAATGATATTCCGGATTCGCCTTGGGATGAAACGCCAGCAATCGCAGCCGCCCCAGACCAGTATTGTAAAGGCAGTGCGGCTTTCCCGGCGGCACAACAACGGTGGTGCCGGCCGCGACGCTGCGTGGATCCTGACCGATAAAAACAATGCCTTCGCCTTCTAAAAATACGAGAATTTCTTCACAGTCATGGTAATGTGGTGGAACATGGCCGCGGGGGTCAAAAGTCTCTTCCAGTACCAGGGAAGTACGCGTGCCGCTTTCGGGGCAGGCCAGAACTTCAATAACACCGTTTCGCACGACTTCGCGCACCAATTCCATTTGTGAAACAGTATCCATGGTACAACTCCTGATGAATCAACAAGGGGCCAATTTTTCAATGCGTACTGGCTCCGGAAACATTTTGCGGCTCATTGAACCGGGGCTGAATCGGTGCCCGGACAGTTCAGTGAGCCACCATAATTTTCGGCTCATTGCGGACTAAAGTTGAGTGAATCGCCAATGCACATGCGCTTTATATGCTTCTATTCTTACAGGGCCTTTTTATGGGATGCAGTTTTTTCAGGGGCAAAGTGAGTGGTCCGCGGGAACGTGCCTGAAGGCGTGGTGTTGGAATGCCATGCCCACCGCTTGAATTGTGCGCACAAATGGACTGCTTTCGTTGAAAAAACTTTAGAATTTTTATCCTTTGTGCGCTTCCCGTGGGCCACGCGGCTGGTTATTATTGTCCTCGTCCTGACGCGATGGCACGCGTGGAAATACCGTCTGCACACGTTAAGGCGGTGGAAGGTTGTACGCAAAAATTACGGAGGACACGATGTCTGATTCACAAGCATCTCTGCCGGATTTAAGGCAAGCCGGAGGCTTTCGCTGGCGCGGTTACCGCTGGGCGGTGTGCGTGGGTTTATTTCTTATTACCACGATCAACTATATGGATCGGTTCATGATTTCGCTTATGGAGCCGAACCTGATTCATCACTTGCATTTCACGCAGGTGGATTATGGCAACATCATGGCGGTCTTCAGTGCGACCTACGCCATTGGTTATGCCTTGTGCGGCTGGTTCATGGATGCGGCCGGAGTCTGGCTGGGTTTCGCGCTGACGGTGGTTATCTTCAGCGGCGCGGAAATGGGCATGGCGTTCGCCACGACGGTGGCCGGTTACATGGTGATACAGGGAATCATGGGTGTGGCGCAGGGGGCTAATTTTCCCGGTGCCATTAAGGCGGTGGGCCAATGGTTTCCCAAAAAAGAGCGTGCGCTGACCACGGGCATTTTTAATGCCGGCACGAGTCTGGGCGTCGTGGCGGCCCCGATTATCGTGGGCCTGACCGCCAAAACATTTGGTTGGCGGGCGGGTTTTATCACGGCAGGGCTGGTGGGATTTGTATGGGTCATCTGGTGGCTTTTGCGGTACAAAGAACCGGATAAGAATCCCAAGCTTTCCGCAGAGGAGCGGTCTTATATCCGCAGCGATCCGCCGGAGAAGGCCCACCGTATTCGCTGGAGTACGTTGCTGGGATATAAACAGTCCTGGGCGTTTATCATTGCCACAACGTTGACCAGCCCGGTGTGGTGGTTCTGGCTGTTCTGGATTCCGGATTTCTTTAATACCAAGCATCATCTGAATATTAAAAACATGATTCTGCCCATGATCCTCATCTACGGCATGGCGGATTTGGGCAGCATCGGGGGCGGCTGGCTATCAAGCTGGTTTTTAGCTCGAGGTTGGTCGTTGAATAAATCGCGCAAAACCGCCATGCTGATTTGCGCCTTGCTGGTTGTGCCCGTATTCGCTGCGGCTTCGGTGGGTAACTATATCGTGGCGTCGCTGCTGATTGGACTGGCCTGTGCGGGCCACCAGGGCTTTTCCGCCAATTTATTTACCATGGCTTCGGATACCATGCCGGGCAAAGTGGTTGGATCATTGGTAGGCCTCGGTGGCTTTGTGGCCTCGGGCATCAGCATGTTTGTATCCGCCGGCGTGGGCTGGTTCCTGCATTCCACGCACGATAACTATATCATGCTGTTTGCTATCGCCAGCTCGGCGTATCTTGTGGCGTTATTGATGATCCAATTAATTAATCCGCGCTGGCAGTCCGCGCATGAAGTCGCCGCCAGCGTCAGCACCTCGGCCTGAGGTGCCCGGCGATATTTACCCACGACATTTCCCGACGAGGATTTGCACGCATCGCCGGAATGGTTTACAACATCCGGACAGGCTCCTGGGCCTGGATGTTTGGTCTGGTTGTAAACTACAACGGAGTTGAAAAATGAAACGTGCAAAAATAAGTATCATCGGTGCCGGCAATGTGGGAGCCACCGCTGCGCATTGGGCGGCCGCTAAGGAGCTTGGCGATGTCGTGCTGGTGGATGTGCCGCAAATTGACGGCGTGCCGCAGGGCAAGTCGCTGGATTTGTCGCAGGCCGCCCCCATTGAAGGCTATGATGCCCGCCTGACCGGCGCAACAAGTTATGAAGCCACTGCCGACAGCGACGTGGTGATCATTACCGCCGGTCTGGCCCGCAAGCCTGGTATGAGCCGCGATGACCTGCTCATTAAAAATACGGAAATTGTAAAATCCGTTACGGAACAGGTCGTAAAATATTCGCCCAAAAGCATCCTTCTGGTGGTATCCAATCCGCTGGATGCGATGGTGTATGTGGCGTACAAAGCCAGCGGTTTTGAACCGCAGCGGGTCATCGGCATGGCGGGGGTTCTGGACACCGCCCGTTATCGTTGCTTTATCGCGGCGGAACTGAACGTCAGCGTGGAAGATATTCAGGCGCTGCTGTTAGGCGGCCATGGCGATGACATGGTGCCGCTGCCGCGCTATACCAGCGTGGCGGGCATCCCATTGCCTGAACTGCTTTCCGAGGAAAAAATTGAAGCCATCGTCAAGCGTACGCGTTCGGGCGGTGCGGAAATTGTCAATCTTCTGAAAACCGGGTCCGCCTATTACGCCCCGTCCGCGGCCGTGGTGCAG
>JAJZGH010000181.1 GCA_021798635.1 Planctomycetota bacterium
AATGCCCCGTCTGCTTTGTTGTCGGATCTCGCAGACTCATTATTAAGAGTCGGCTCGATCCTCCGCCGCGCATACGGGACATTTCAGACCCATCGCAATCCCGGCCATTACTCGGACAGGCTCCTAGCCGTCAATTCAAACTCACGTGGCACGCAGCCGTGCGACCGTTGACCTTGATAACTTCAAAAATAATTTCCGGCTTGCCCGCGGTGGTCTGGGCTTGGGTTACCAGTTTTTTGAACGCAGTAATATCATCAACACGGTGATCATCCACGCGCGTGATAATGTAACCGGGCTGCACCGGTGTGGTTCCCAGCGACGCCGGCTTGCCATTATGCACCAGAACCACATACACCCCTTTTTGCGTCAAGGGGAGTTTACGGGAATAAGCGTCAATAAATGCCAGATTGTGCACCACCAGGCCGATTTTGCGATCATAATATCGTGGCAGGCGGCTGGGTGGTGTGGGAGCCTGTCCTATGGTGATGGAAATAGTCTTGGACTTCCCATTGCGTAGAATGCCGAGTTTAATAATCTGCCCGGGTTTTAATTGCTGCATTCGGTGCTCGAAACGCTCCACCATCAAAGTCGCCACCGGCGTATGGGCAAATGGCTTTCCATCGACGGTCAGAATAATATCGCGCGACTTCAAGCCACCTTTGGCGGCCGGCATTCCCGGAATCACCTGCCCCACCATCAATCCCGCCGGCTGCTTAATGTTGTACAGTTTTCGCACGGCCGATCTTAACCCCGTGCTGTCCAGGGTGCCCAACCAGGGAATTTTGGCCACGAAGCGTTTGGTCGGAATATCAGTCAAATCCTGCTTGATGGAGTTGTACCCGATAAACATGCCAACCTGCTGATTGTCCCGCAGGGTAACCGGAACCGATCGGCCCAGCAGGGTCAGAATCATGCCATCACCCGGATTCGGTACGGTCAAGCCGATGAATTTGCCCGTGCGGAAATCAAAGACCGGGCTATTGGCATCCGTCAGACCAAAGGAATCTGTGGCAATAAGCGTATGAACCAGCGGGATCATCGCCTTGATGCGGTTGACCCCCACAAAGGCACCGTATGCCTGATCCTTCCCCAGTCGTCCCACTGAAAAGACACGCTCGGCCAGATAGGCCTTGCCGGTAGAGGAAATTGGCAATGGGGTTGCATCCAGCGGCTTAAGCGCCCGCACGTAACAGAACAAACCATCCACGGTGCGTCCCAGATACTGGGCGGAAATTTTGGGCATGTCGCCCTGTGCCAGTCGGATTTTCAAGTGATGGATGTACCCCAACGGAACGTCCTGCGGGATAAGATCCGAGGACACCAGCACTACGCCCTTTTTATTGAGCACAATGCCCTGTCCGCTGACCTTATTGGTTTTATGAAATTCATTTTCCGCGGTGTATTGCACCACCACAATACTGCGGGCAATTCCGGGAACCCGTTTGGCCACCCTCGGCGCTGCGGAAGCTGTTGCACCCGCCGCCAGAATACTGCCGGAAATGCACATCAGGGCCGATACGCGATGCAACACTGATCGATACGTCATAGTAAGTTTCCTGATCCAAAAAAGTTAAAGGTCATGATTAAATTATACTCCGCCGGAGTTCAACTTCCGCTGCCCGGACTGAAAACCAGGGTGCGTTCCGTGCGTCCCCGTTTCACCACGACGGCATAGGGCTTTTTCGTTTTAGCCATACGATCCGCCAGAACTTTCAGTTGCAGGCTATCGACTATTCCGATACTGCCTACCCGGCGAATAATGTCGCCATCTTCCATACCGGCGGTGTCGGCAATCGATCCGCTTTGCACGCTGGTAACCAACACGCCCCGGATCATTTTCATCTGCTGCTGCCGCAGATACGCATCGGTAAGGTTCCGCACCACGATTCCCCACGGCTTAATCTGATGACGCGGAGCGATGACACTTTCCAGACGCTGTGTGAAAACATACAGCTTTTTCTGCTGCATTTTTGAACCGTCCGTCATACGTTCCACCAGCAGTGCGACTCGGGAACCCACCGGCTGACTGGAAATGTAACGTCGCACAGAGGAAACCTGCTCGGGAAAGCGGCAATTCGTTGGATGGCCGTTGACCGACAGCAACACATCCAGAGCATGCACACCGCCTATGGACGCGGGCGAATTATGATCCACCGAACGGATCAGTACGCCGGTTTGCGCGGGCAAATGATAAAAGCGACTAAGCCCCAGCATGGGTTCAAGTTCCAACCCCACGTAGCTGCGTGCCACCTTCCGAAATTTCAGTAACGACGGGATCACGCGGCGCGCCACATTAATCGGAATGGCGAATCCCAGATTGTTGGCCGTGGGATCGCCGCGCGTATTAATGCCGATGACCTGCCCGCGCAGGTTAATCAGCGGACCGCCGGAATTGCCCGGATTAATGGCGGCATCGGTCTGCAGCCAGTTATTGAACCAGCCGGTCTCGTAGCCATCAATGGTCGTGGCGTTAAAAAATCGGTCGGTGTTGGAAATAATGCCTCGGGTCACCGTGCGCGCAAGACCGAACGGCGTGCCAATGGCCAGTACGGGTTGGCCCAATTGCACGTGGCTGGAATTACCCAGCGAGGCCCATTTGAAATGCAAATGCCGGGCATGTATTTGCGCCATATCCATTTGCACCAGCGCCAGATCAGTCCAGTGATCCGAACCGATCAGCGCGGCCCGCACGCGTTCCTGATCCGGTAGAACAATTTCAATTCGCCGCGCCCGCCCGGCCACGTGGAAATTGGTCAGCACCCGTCCCTGCCGGTCAATAATAACACCGCTGCCGATGGCCCTGAAATTTTCCGGAATGCCATTTTGAAAATCGCGCATGACCACGTTGATCCGCACCACCGCAGGCGATACCCGCGCCAAGGCATATTGCGTGCGCCATGACGGCTTGTCGCTGACCATCCAGCCCGGCACCGAAGCGCAACCGCCCAATTGGGGCAGAATCCAGACTGCCAGCAGCACGCCCCACACAGCGCGACAACTTAATGTGCTACCTGCAGATCGTCTCAAGCGTTTGAGCATTCAGCATCTCCATATATAACGGCGGGGGACTGTCGCCCGCCAAGTATAGACCGGCTCGCACACCTGCACAGCCTTTTGCAATGTCATACGTCCAATCGGCTCGCAATGGTCATGTTCTTCACCGGTTTATTGGACGAATCTAAAACCAGAACGCTCGCTACATGATCGACGGTTTCTTCCGGCGTCATCTCTGCGAACGCCATGATAATTATCTTTTCTCCCGGCTTAACAAGATGCGCTGCAGCGCCGTTAATGCCGATCACACCGGAACCTTTTTTCCCGGCAAGAATATAGGTTTCAAAACGCACGCCATTGTGAATATCAGCCACCAGCACGCGCTCATTAGGCAACAATCCGCTAAGCTTGAGCAGATCAAGGTCAATGGTGATACTTCCCACGTAATTACGATTGGCCTGGGTGATGATCGCGCCGTGAATCTTGGCTCGCAGTAAGGTCAATAACATTACACATTCCGAATCCGGCCGGCCATATTCAGCCATTGGGGCCGGCGCTTTGAACCAGTGTACCGCAGAATGCACCAGTTCGTCCATAAAGCACTCCACAGTTCTGTTTCCGCAACGCCGTCTCGCATCCAAGCCTCCAACGCGCCACCAGAAACAAAAAAAGGTACCTGACACCTTTTCCGAAAAAAGGTGTCAGGTACCTTTTTCGATGCGCTGCGGTGGCCGACAGGGGCTGGGCCGCTGGCGTTAGCGGGCCGGGGCCATTAGCATCACAGCGATGATAGAACCAGATCGAACCATCCGAATCGGCACCCGGTCCAGTCTGCTGGCGCGCACGCAGGCGGGCATGGTCAAACAAATGCTTGAAGCCCGACTCATCGGCAGACCGCCCACAACAATCGAACTGGTTTTTATTACAACTTCGGGTGATCAACAGCAGGATCGCCCCCTGGCGGAATCCGGGGGTAAGGGCTTATTTATAAAGGAAATTGAAACAGCTTTGCTGGAAAATCGCATTGATCTGGCGGTGCATTCGGCTAAAGATCTGCCGGCGGAACTGGCGGTTGGAACTATTATCGCCGGGACACCCTTGCGTGCGCAGGCCGGTGATGTATGGATTGGATTTCAAAATAAATCCATTGCTGACCTTCCCCCCTCTGCCCTGGTGGGAACGTCGTCGCTGCGCCGGCAATCGCAGCTTCTGGCCATGCGCCCGGATGTTACGGTTCAGCCGTTGCGGGGCAATATCGAAACGCGTTTGCGCAAAGTAAACGAAGGCGTGATAGCCGGTACATTTCTGGCCCAAGCCGGGTTGGATCGCACGAATCTGTTTCCGGATTCCGCCGTGAGCCTGCCGCTGGATGAATTTATCCCTGCCGCAGGACAGGGGATTCTGGCAATTCAGGCGCGAACCCAGGATGCTATTATGTGTAAGCTCGCCGGGACGATTAATCACACCGGTACGGCGGCGGCGCTGGCGTTTGAGCGGCGGGTAGTAGCAGCATTGGCGGGCAACTGCCTGGCTCCCATGGGGGTATGCGCCATGCCACGCGGAAATCCGGTCAACACCCTTCACGGGTGGATTGTCCGGGCTTTTCTAGCCACGCCGGACGGAAAAAAAATATCCCGCGCTACCTTGCTGACTGAAGACCCTTCCGACGCAGGGCTTAACGGCCTGTATGATTTGCTGCTTGAAACGCTGCGCCAGCGCGGCAGCGCGGAAATCATGAATCTGATCAATCCGCGGTGAATGCGGCAATCTGGCAGCCTACAGACTTGCAACGCCGGGCGTTGGCTTGCATACTCATCAGATGAAACATGCGGCCCTGGATGGACCGCGATTTTAAGGATACGACTATGCCTAAGCTCACTGTTGAAAATATGGGTGATTTTGAAGTTCCCGCCGGCACGCGACTGGTCAATGCACTGACCGATATTGTGCAAATAGATCAGTTCCACGCCTGCGGCGGCCACGCTCGCTGCACCACATGCCGTGTACAAATTGAAAATGGTGCGCCGGCAAAAATCACAGAAGCCGAGAAAACCATCATGAAAGAGCGCGGCCTGACCGCCCAGCCGGGCTTACGCCTTAGCTGCCAGGTCCTATGCGACGCGGACATGACGGTTCGCGTTATCAGCCGATGGAAAGGCACGGGAGCCAAAGATGGTGGTGGCCGCCCATCAGATGCGATCGAACCACCGCCGGTCTGGCTGGAGAAAACCGCTGGCTGATAAGGCTCAATTTTGGTACACTACGGGATTGAGGACTTTGAGGTTACGACATGACGGCATTCACAATGATCCCTTCTCTTCTGGCGCTTTATCGAATTGATCATGATTTACATGAATTCAATAATCGCCTCGCCGCAGTCATGAAGGATCAGGTAGCCATTGAAAACAACATTACCCGCCTCAATGCCAGCCTGGCGGAATTTGAATCGGCGGGCCGGAAGCTTCAGGCCACGATCTCTTCCCATGAATTGGACATGAAAAGCCGGCAGGAGCACATTGAAAAAATGCGCACCAGCTTGAACAACGCCAAGACCAATAAAGAATATTCCGCCATTCTCATCCAGATTTCCGCCGAAAAAGAAGAAGTCAGTAAAATTGAAACCACGATTCTGGACTTCATGGGACAACTGGAAACCAATATGAAATCCGCTTCGGGTATACGCGAGCAATTGCATGTGGCTCAAAAGAGCCTGGACGACTCGCGCCGCCAGAGCAGCCAGCGCGTTGCGGAACTGCAAGCTCATATCCGGGAACTCCAAAGTCACCGCGAGCAGGCGACCAACGCCGTGCCTCCCGAATCGCGCAAACAGTATGATCGCATCTGTCAGCGTTATCCCGGCGATGCCATGGCTCCGGTGGAGTTCAACGAAAACGACATGGACACCATCACCTGCGGTGGGTGCTTTATGGGCTTGAACATTGAAGATGTTAATTTGCTGCGCGGGCGTGATGAAATCCGCAGATGCCAGTCCTGCGGGCGAATTCTTTATCTGCCGGAAATGCTTCCCCAGCAGACATCGGCCTAAGACCATTTTCAAATTATCTTTTCCCGGTAATAATACCTTCTGAATCCCGGCTAAGGGGTTAGTTTCCGGGTTCTTCTGCGGTGTTTTCGGAGTCATGTCATTGGACTATTCAACGCTGGTGATGCAGTTTGACGGTGGATCACGGGGGAATCCGGGGCCGGCGGGGTGCGGTGTCACGCTTACAACGCCCGCAGGCGATCTGGTCTATGAACTCGGCGATTATCTGGGCACCCATACCAACAACTACGCCGAGTACAGCGGTTTAATTCGCGGTGCTGATGCGGCGGTGAAGCTGGGCGTGCGGAAGCTGGAAATTCGCGCCGACAGCGAATTGGTGGTACGACAAATTCTGGGAATTTATCGCGTGAAAAACGCCACGCTAAGACCTCTGTATCAACAAGCTATGGATTTATTACAGCAAATTCCCGCCTGGTCGATTCGCCATGTTTATCGCAGCTCCAATGCGCGGCCCGATGAATTAGCAAATATGGCCATGAATCGCAAGCGTGCAATTTATAGCGGACCGGCTGCGGAGATTTTGCACCCGACAGAAGAACCACGGCAAAAGTCCGTCGGCTGATTTTCGCCGGGGCGCTCCAGTATTGATTGATTTTGGTGTCGCTGACGGTCACATTGCAACTCACAGAAACCCGCCAATACCCCGCAATCAGCGGGGTAAACGTCAGTGTCGCGCTCGATGATGTCGACGGCTGCGTCGGGCTTGCTTATGGAATCAGTATAACTGCCCGACGTCGCGGAGCAAAAGGTGTCAGCCTGTAGGGCCTTGTATTGCATATTGGCAACCGGCCAATCGTGCTGCCGAGATCGCTACACTTGAGCGAAACTGTGATGCTCTTTTCGCGTCGATCTGCGGCCACATGGAGCCACCTTTAACTCATGGCCTAAACTGGGGAGTGCTTCCCCCGCAATGGGTAATTAACGCGATTTTAGCTTCGGCAAGGAGGACGCCGGCTGCCAGAGCGGTGGCTGCCCCTTGCGTAGTGTGACCTTGAAAATTGAGGACCGGATGGGCGTGCTTGCCCCACCGACAGTGATGAACCGGCTCGCATATATATAAAATGTGCCGTGGGCAGGCAGCACGCAGTAGCGGGCGATATTAAATGTTTTCCGCACCGAGCCGCCGGGGGCCAGCGGGATGCGCCCCACTGGCTGCGCGGCCGCCCGCAATCGGGCCTGCTGCTTCTGCGAAATTCCCATTCCGCGTCCATTGGCACCAAAAACAAACAGCGACCAACCAAACGGCCCACCGTTCAAAAGTGAGGCCATTTGGTTTCCGTCATTCGCGAGCGTCGCGATCAGATTGGTCCCGCTGCCCGGAGCAACAGTGATTTCGACGCCGTGAGCGCTAACAGCCCAACTGGCTGCAACCGCCGGTCTCCCAGAATTTGCCACCGGGCGCGGCGTGCCATGAAGTGACTGGGAAGTAAACCAGTCGTTTTCGACCGCCATCTTTCGGTCGGCCACGGCAATAAGTTCCGCGAGCGTGGCAAAGCGACCCGCCGCGAGTTCCCGTGTCAGGGAATCAAAGAGCTGTGCCTCTTTTACGCTGTTTTCCACATTCAATTGGTATCCCCCGGATGTGAGTGTCCAGCGGTAGCTGGCGCGGGAATCCAGGAGCCAATGCCCGTTAACCTTCCGGAAGCAGAACGCAAATTTCGGCATCGGCACGATTTTTTTCCCATTGAACCAGAGCGTGCCCACGGAGGCGCGGTCGCCCTTGATTCGCAGGGATCGGAAATTCAGTACTTTCAAAGTGTGTGAGAAGCCTTCCGGCGAGGGGTGGATTTGTCCCAAACCCCGCAGGGCCTTTGCTCCAATGGCCCGGCCAAACTGCTTGCCAAGCGCCCGGCAATAATTCTGAATTGCGACTGCCTCTTCGGCGCTGGCCACATAGAACGGCGGCGGTTGGCGTGACCCGTGCCAGCAGAGTTGCTTCACAGCTTGCATATTCCCCGCGCGAACGGCCTTGGAAATTTGTGCCAGCACCGCAATCGGGCCGGTTGTTGGAATTCGATATGGTGGGTAGTGGGGTGTCAAAGCAAGCCGTTGAACCGGCATTGTTCCCGGCGGCGGCCTTGGCACGCGCGACACCACCTGCCATAGCGGCGGCCAACCTTTGCGGAGGGTTAATTTCATGATGGGCGAGCGAACGAACCCCTGCCTCATTCCTACAACCGAGCCGCCGTCCCATTTTCCCTTGACCACGAGTCTCGAGACGTAAACAAAAAACACGCCGGTTGCATTGAATGGAGCGTTTCCCTTCAGGACAAATGCATTTTTGGTCGAAGCTCCCGGTGCGAGGTAAAATGAACGACCGCTCGCCGCACCGCCGGGGCCTATCCAAAAGGCTGGGCTGCGCAGCCGGGTGCCGGAGGCATCAAATACGGATAACCGACAGCCGAACGACCCTCCCTTGGAAATCGTTACGAAGCTACGACTACGATTAACCGTAGTGGTTCTGATTTCCAGCGGGCGATTTCGTGGCGCTGCCAGAATGTGTGTACCAGCGAAGGTCTTGACCGGCTTCGGCCTCATGATCTGCATGGTTTGCATCAAGGCGCGCGGCCGTGACAGCACGTCGACGGCACAGAAAACCGGCGATGCTATGCAATACGCAGCCAATACGGATACTAAATAACAGCCGGTAATTACGCAAACACGATAATATCTATTCATAGCATTAATACTCCAAGCTATATCCCGTAAGACCGTTCGTCCGTTGCATGGGCGGTTGCTTTCAATAGTTGCAGCCTAATTTGCCACAAACCACTGGGGATCACTCCAAGAAGGCTGGACGTTATTATTCCATTGCGGCAACGTTGATAAATCTGCTCCGGTTGGCGGGCTGGGTGGAAGCTTTGCCGAGTTGGCGAGATAGAACCCGCTTTGGCCGGGATTATCGGCTTCCGCGTTCCACCCCCAGCTAACTTCTGAAAGCGGGGCATAGGTTGCCACGCCGCCGTTCGGGAGGTCGGGCAGGAAAAGCAGGTTGTGCGTGAACGTCTCCGAGACCGTAACGCTCACCGTTTCCCAACTACCCGCACCAAACCCCGAGCCCGCAGGCGGCGGGCTAACTGTGTTCCCGGGCGAGTCGGAGGTCTGCCCATAAGCTTCCTGCGGATAAGGGAAGCTGGTATCCAAGAGCGGCCCCGCGAGTGCCGAGTCCGGCAACGTGTATTCAAATGTGGTAGTGTTTTTGTTAGCCGAATTATACTGCTGCGTTGTTATAGTTCCCCTATCAGATATCTGGACGGTGGTGAGATTACTGGTGTCGCCAAATTGAGATGGCGGAATGCTGTATGTGAATTCTATCCCTGGGTCATAACCCCCACTCTGCTCATCGCCGTCGTGTAGACAGAGCGTGCCGACGGAAGGCCCGTAGCTGGCATCAAGACTAATTGCTCCCAAATACTGCGTGCTGAATGTTGGCACCGGCCTATACACATTAAATGTTGTATTCACGGGAGGCGGGGAGCCGCCGGCCGGAAGCGTTCCGGTCAGCTTGACATTTTCGTTCTCCGTGCTGCCGCTGTCCGTGTCCATCCAATAGTAGTACAGGTCCGCGTAGGTAAAGTCCGCCGGGGTTAAGGGGATGATTACGCCCTGCTGGTTATCGGCTTCGTACGCGTAGATCGTGGAGCCCGCGACCGTCCACTGCAAAGTCATGTCACTGGGACCGTATTCCGCGGTCAGCCCAATGTACTCACCCACGCACACATCCTGCGTCTGGCTATCCACGACATTGCCGCCGTATTGGATATGCAAGACGTAAACGGTCAGCGGCTGCGGTCCGGCGACGGCGCTGCCGCTCCAACATTGATTGGTCTTAGTGTCGGTGACGGTCACACTGCAACTCACTGAAACCTGCCAGTACCCGGCGACCGGCGACGTGAAAGCCAGCGTAGCGCTCGACGACGTCGACGGCGTTGACGGGTCTATGGGGTCAGTATACTGCCCCGAGGGGGGAGGTCCATACTGCGCAGCTTTCCCCTGGGCATTCAGCCATTGGCTCTTGTACTGCACGCTGGCGACCGACCATGCGTATGTCGCGGAAAGATCAACTTCGGAAACGCCGGAGGGTGGAGTGTAGCCCGCCGAGAGGATTGAGGTGGCCGGTTTATTAACCTCGACGGGGTTGGGCGAGAACTGCCCCATGCTGGCCGTCACCGTCACCGAACCGGCATTAGTGCATGCTATCGCAACTTTAACCGCCACCAGCATGACGCATATCACCGCAGCTATCGCACCAAGGCTTCCCCAAGCGCCGCCGAGCGCTTTGGGCCGATACACTTTCCACGACCGTATTATTGATCCCGGCGTGGGCGTCCGCAATCTTTTTCGTTGCAAGTTATCCATTTCCCAGTTCTCCTGAATTTGGCTGCAATTCATGGTTTTTGGCCATGAACTGTTTCAGTCCGTTCCATTGAGCCAGCATGGCGTGGAAAGCTTTGTTCATGTTGGTGTCAAATACATCGCGATCCCGTTTTTTCCAGATGTCTAACCGCCATCGCCAGCGGGCCAGCAGGGCTTTTGGGGCGTGGTTGGCTGCGGCAAGGCGGTACGCAAATAACCGCGCCGGCCAGCGG
>JAJZGH010000182.1 GCA_021798635.1 Planctomycetota bacterium
CTTTCCGCGGCTCATGAGCCGCGGCCCCATTGAAGCATGGATCTCCGCGTTTTACGTACCCACAGGTGCCCTTTCCGCGGCTCATGAGCCGCGGCCCCATTGAAGCAGGACGTTCGATCTGCGACATTCGTAGCTCTATGCTTTCCGCGGCTCATGAGCCGCGGCCCCCTTGAAGCTGAGCTCCGGGTCGCGCGAGAGCCAGCCGGAAATGCTTTCCGCGGCTCATGAGCCGCGGCCCCATTGAAGCTTGCACCACTTTCGCGTTCGAGTCATTAGGATTCACTTTCCGCGGCTCATGAGCCGCGGCCCCATTGAAGCTTGCAGACGACCACCGAGTATCCGACGTACCCCGGCTTTCCGCGGCTCATGAGCCGCGGCCCCATTGAAGCTGGGGGCCTCCAACCCGGCGTTGGCCGATGCCGTGGCTTTCCGCGGCTCATGAGCCGCGGCCCCATTGAAGCAACGCCACACCGAATTGCGCGGCCCCGGCGGTGTTCTTTCCGCGGCTCATGAGCCGCGGCCCCATTGAAGCGATGGTGACGACAGTTTCCACACCCACCGATCAATACTTTCCGCGGCTCATGAGCCGCGGCCCCATTGAAGCGAAACTTTCAGACTTAACCAAGTCTAGTTATGGAACTTTCCGCGGCTCATGAGCCGCGGCCCCATTGAAGCTCCTTCGCGCGGTGGAAGCACACGCGGTTAAAATTCTTTCTGCGGCCATCGCTGCCAAGCAGCATCAATGGCCTGGTGTTGACATATGAACAGGGCGCGGACGGTAAACGTAGGGTAATATAGTTCTCAGAGTCCCGGCGTGCACTGCATGGAAAAGGGGCGTGGCAATTTTTCAGGGCGGGGTAAAAAAGCCGCCTTTTCACAGGAATGCTGAAGCCCACCGGGATAAACCCGGCGGCTCGCCGGTCGAGTTGATGCGGGGTGCCCGGAAAAATTGCCACACCCCGGAAAAGAAAGTATCGGGGAGTGTGTTGTCGGCGGAGGGAAATATCGGTAGAGTTTGTGTAGAAATGAAATCATTGCGGTGAATTGATGAATAAGATGATGTTGGGTTTTCTCGCGGCGCTGGGCCTGCTGGCGGCGGGCATGGGAGGCTGTGTACAGGCGGATTCGTTTGAATCTCTGGGCAAGCCCCCGCCGGGATGTATGTTTGAAAATCAACTCAAGCCGGGCATGACAGGGTACGGCCTGACGGTCATGCACGGAGCGGACATCCAGAAATTTCATGTCAAAATTATTGATGTGGTCAAAGATTTCGGCCCGGATATGAATGTTATCCTGGTGCGATGCTGGGGACTGGGCTTGCGCCACTCGGGTATTATTGAAGGCATGAGCGGATCACCGGTGTACATTGACGGCAAGCTCATCGGGGCCATCGCGTATGGCTGGCATTACTCCAAGGACCCCATCGGCGGTGTGCAGCCGATCCGGCAGATGCTGCATATTCCATTGCCCAATCCGCATAAGAAAATGGCCTGGCGGGGTGGATCAGGTTCAAGCACGTGGATGGAACAATCAGCGCAAACGCACAGGCTTCTGGGCTGGTCGGCGATGGTGCGGCATTTGTATGGCACCGGCGCGATGAAGCGAGGCTCGATGATGCGCGTGGCGACAAAAGCCGCTGTGAAGTTACAGCCGTTATCTTCGCCGCTGATGGTGGGCGGAGGATCAGGCAGCGTGATGCGTTATTTGCAGCATGCCTTCGGGGGCAGCGGAATGGTGCCGCTGGCGGCGGGTGCCGCAGGTAATGGAGGGAAAGGGCAATTAGGCGGATTGGCCATGACCCCGGCGGCGGCGATGACGTTACGGCCCGGTGCCGCGATAGCTGTTCCGCTGCTCAATGGCGATATGGATATGTCCGCGATAGGAACAGTTACGGATGTGGTCAAGGGGCATGTATATGCGTTTGGCCATCGGTTTTTTGCACAAGGCCGCTCAACCCTGCCGATTGCGGGCGCGTACATTTACACGATTCTTCCGGACGTGGAAGCATCGTTTAAACTTGGCGCAAGTTTTACCCGCCAGGGGCGGCTGATTATGGATCAGGCGACGGGAATTGTGGGGCAGTTAGGCAAAGTAGCTCCTTCAGCACCGGTCACGATGACCATTGAATATCATAATCCATCGTGGAAAAAGACATTTAACTACAATCTGTTTCTCGATCCGCGTACCAGCATGCAGTCATTGGGTGCGGCCCTGGTAGGGACCATGACCGCCAAACGTAAAGTAGTGACAAAAACCGGCAATTACACCGTCCACGTTACAGGCGACATCCGTTTTGCCGGCGCGCGGTTGCCGGTGGATGATTACTACACAACGGGCTTTTTCAAGCCCGAGGACGTTTTAATGCCCGCGGCGCTGTTGATGAATAACCCTTTCAAAGATTTGAAATTGAAGGCTGTGAACCTGCATATATCCGCCCGACCGGTGGATCGGGCGGCGGTGATTACCTCGGCGGTGGTGCGGCGGATGACGGTGGCACCCGGGGGCATGATCCATGTGCGTTTAACCCTTAAGCCGTTCCGCGGGCCGGAGCGTTATGTATATATGCACATACCTGTACCAGTCAACACGCCGGACGGCAGCTACACGCTGGTAGTGGGATCCTCCAATTCCGTTATTCAGCAGGAAATGACGTATTTCCCGCAGCGGTTTGCCCCCGATAGTCTGGATGATTTAATTAACGATATTAAACATCTTACCGGGTACAAAGATAACGCCGTATACGGACAACTGGTGTTGAATATGCACGGTGTGGATCAGCAGCGCAACGCCATGCCCAATCTTCCGTTAAGCCGGGTTGCCATCATGGCGGAAAATCCGCCGGCCAATGTGTATCCGCTGTTTAACTCGGTACAGGAAGTTGTTCCGGCGGGAGCCATTGTGGAGCAGGGCGGCCAGCAATTTACAATTAAGGTCAGCCGGCAGGCTCATGAGCGATTCGTAAAACTCAAGGCGACACCGGCTTTTCCGGATATGCCGGGAATGCCGGGGCCGATGGGGCCGCCGGCACAGTGATCGTGCAATAAATGGATTGCCGTGCCATGCCGCGAGGGGGCATGGCACAGCCAGTAAATTAAAATCAGCAGATAACTGGAGATTTCATGTTTCAGAATGCAAGAGTCGGTTTGAAAAAGCTTTTGGTTCCGGCGGCATTGGCGCTGCTGGCAGCGGTGCCACATGCCTGGGCAGTGCATCCGCAGAGCTGGAAATTTTCGGATGAAGCCGCTTATGCTTCCGGGCACTTTCATGGTGTCGTTGTCAATAATTACGGCGATCTGGCGTTAAGCAGGCACTTGAAAACCTTGCTGCCGAAGACGGGGTTTGATTTTATCAATGCCATTGCGGTATCTTCGCATGGAGATATCTGGTTTGGTACCAGCCCCAGGGGCCACGTGTACCGGATGGTCGGCGGCAAGCCGATGGTGATGTACACACCACCTGCGCAATCGGACCAGATTCTGTCGCTGGCATTTATGAAAGATGGAAAACTGCTCGTGGCGGCCTGCGGCAGCAAAGCGGAACTTGTGGAATTAACCCTGAACCCGGGCGGAAAAGTCACTGCCAAAACGCTATTTGAGAATCCGGCGGTTAAGTATATCTGGTCGATTTTGCCGCTGCCTGACGGCTCTATTATTCTGGCCACCGGCCCCCATGGCGAAGTGTGGGAACTCCCGGCGGGCGGGAAGGCGAAGATATTATTGAAAACCGGCGTGCATAACGTAACCAGCCTGGCACGCGCAACGGACGCTTCCGTGTTAGCCGGGACGGACGGCCCGGGCCTGGTGATTCGGATCAATCCGAAAACCGGTAAATCTTATGTATTAATGTCCGCGAATCATGCGGAAATATCCACATTGGCGGTGGATGGTGCCGGCGATATTTTTGCTGCAACGGCGTCACCTCACCGGGCCAAGCTTGATGGAGGCGTCTTTACCCCGGTGCTGCATCCGAACGGTCGGCCCGTTTCGGTTGAAAGCGGTATCCAACTGCCCGGCAAAAACGGCAAGGCCGGAAAAAAGGCGCACGGTGCCGCCGTTGCGGCGGCGGGAAAGCCGGTGGCCGTACGCACACGAATTCCCGGACCATTTCCATCCGTGGATAGTGATGATTCAACATCTACTGCCCCAGCGGTAAAAAGCAATGTGGTTTATCAGATCAGCCCCAGCGGACGTGTTCGCGTATTACTGAATATTCCGGACATGGTGCTTTCGATGCTTTACGCCCAGCATCATCTGATACTGGGTCTTGGCGGCCACGGGCGACTATTGTCGTACGATCCCTTCACACAGACCGAGACCCTGCTGGAGCGGTTCAAGCAGTCAGATTTGCTTAGTCTTGCGGAAACCGGTGACCACCGATTGCTGATAGGCACGGCAAATCAGGGGCAGATTTATCAACTTACCTCCCAGACTCAACGCACCGGCAATTACATCAGCAAGGTGCTGGACGCCAAATTACCCAGCAATTGGGGCGCAGCGCATATTGTCGCCAAGATACCCGCCGGTGCGGCGGTGGATATTCAGACGCGCAGCGGCAACGTGCGGAATGTGAAGACATCCGCGAAATTCTGGAGCCGGTGGACATCCTCAATACCAGCCAACAGTTATCAGAAAATTTCCAGCCCGCCGGCGCGATTTTTGCAATTCCGCCTGGTGCTTAAACGCAGCGCAAAAGGGGCAACACCGGTTATTCGATCCACACGCATCAGCTACCAGCACATCAGCGTGCCGCCGGTGCTTAGCAGTGTGCAAACCCACTACCAGACCAAACCGGCTCATGCGGTGCTGGTGAAATGGAAGGCCAATGATCCGGACGGCGATACACTGCAATATACGGTGAAGTACCGGCAGGAGGGAATTCCCGTCTGGATACGCATCGCGAAGGATATTTCCGCCCATCATTATCTCTGGCAACTTGCAGGCATTCCGGATGGATATTATCGGGTGAAGGTTATTGCCTCGGATGCACCGGACAATACCCCGGCAGCCACCCAAAATGTGGCCAGAGAATCCCGCCGCCTTCTGGTGGATAATACGCCACCCGGAATTGCCCGCCTGAAATGGCGGCAGACGGCAGATGGCCGCATTGTGGTAACCGGCGTGGCGTCGGATAAGCTTTCGCCCATAACGGCGGTTGGCCTGCAGGTGGATTCTTCAAAGAACTGGCGTCCGGCGGCAGCTTCTGCTACTATCTTTGATTCTCCGCTGGAAGGGTTCCACGGTAGAACAGGTGTGCTGACCGGCGGACCGCATCGAATTGTGGTAAAAGCGGTTGATGCCGCCGGGAACGAGGCCTACGCATCGGTGCTGGTAACAGTACATTGATGCGTTAAATGTAATATTTTGGAGTTGAGTCGTGCATTATCCGCATAAAGTCAGCAATCGTAAGCGCGTGCGTAAAATTGGCTTCCGCGCCCGGATGAGAACCAAAAAAGGTCGGCAATTGATGAACCGCAAACGCCGCGTCGGTCGCAGTGTCAATGTGGTATGATCAGGCTCTATGAGCGATCAGCCCCCTACGCGCCGCCCCAACCGTCTGATTGATTCCCGCAGTCCGTATCTATTACAACATGCGTACAACCCTGTGGATTGGTATCCATGGGGCCTGGAAGCTTTGGCGTTGTCCCGCGCGCGGGATGTGCCCATATTTCTATCCATTGGCTATTCCGCCTGCCACTGGTGCCATGTCATGGAGCGGGAGGTTTTTGAAAATACGCAAATTGCCCGGTACATGAATGAGCATTTTGTGAATATCAAAGTTGATCGGGAGCAACGCCCCGATCTTGATGAACTGTATATGCTGGCCACACAAATTATCACCGGCTCCGGCGGCTGGCCCATGAGCGTGTGGCTTACGCCGGAACTCAAAGCTTTCTACGCCGGCACTTATTTTCCGCCGACAGATCAATATGGTCGCCCCGGCTTTCCGTCGGTACTTTCCGCCATCACCAAGGCCTGGCGTGATCAACGGAGTCAGGTGCTGGAACAGGCGGAACACATTGCCGGCACCATTTCCCAACATCTGAACCGGGGCGGTAACGCCGATGCAGCCGTCGATGTTCCCGCCTGGATTGCCGGGGCCTTGGAAACGTGCAACAATCGCATGGACTTAACGTGGGGCGGCATGACCGGTGCCCCCAAATTTCCTCCGCACCAGACGTTACTTCTGTGGATTACTCTGCTGGAGCAGCAGGCAGGCGGCAAGCTGCACCCGGCAATTACAATTTCCGCCGAGCTTACCGAACAGATTCGATCCTGGCTGACACTTACACTGGACACTATGGCGGCAGGCGGGATTTATGATCAGATCGGGGGCGGATTTTCCCGCTACAGCACGGATGAACAGTGGCTGGTTCCGCATTTTGAAAAAATGCTGTATGACAACGCGCAGTTGGCGTTGGTTTACGCCCGCGCCGGCGTGCTGTTGAAGCGGGATCATGATATACAGATCGCCCGTGAAACATTGGATTTCTGGCTGCGGGACATGACCGCTTCTGATGGGCTGTTTTATAGCAGTTTGGATGCGGATAGTGAAGGCGAAGAGGGGAAATTTTATGTCTGGGACTTTCAGGAAATACTCACCGCCATTCCCGATTCCAGCGACCGCCAATTGGCCGGCGAATATTGGGACTTTTCCCCGGAAGGGAATTGGGAAGGATGTAATATTGCGCGCGTCAAATTGGATATCACACAACTCGCGGCGCGGTCCGGGCAGGCACCGGACGTGGTGCAGGAACGGCTGGAGAAAATTCGATCTCACTTGTTGAAAATCCGATCCACACGGATTGCTCCGCATTGTGATGATAAAATTCTCACGGATTGGAATGGCCTGATGATTCAGGCATTGGCCGAAGTTGCGGTGCTGACGGATGAACCGCGCTATTATCAGGCGGCGGCACGGGCGGCCGCGGCCATATTGGCCATTCATCGAGATGCCGCTGGAAACAGGCTGCATGTGAGCCGCGACGGACAGGCGGAAATTCCGGCATTTCTCCAGGATGAAGCGTGCTTCGGTTTGGGAGTGTGGCATCTGGCAGTGGCGGCACGACATTTTGCCCCGCAGGATAGCGCTATCTGGATGGCGGCAGCCAAGCGTGCCGGCGAAGTAATTTCCGCTGATTTTTTTCAACAGCAAAGCGGAAAGTTTTATATCTCCAGCGAGCGGCACGAGCAACTATTTCTCCGCGTGCCCGGCGGCAGTGATAACGCGGTGCCCTCAGCTGCGGCCATGGCGATGAACCTGCTGTTGAAAATAAATTCCGCGTCACCGAAGGCGGACTATCACACGTTGGTAGCACGGAGTCTGGCTGGAATGGCCCCGCTGATTGAGCAATATCCTCTGGCGTTTTCATCCCTTCTATCCACGGTTGTGGAACATCCTGAATATGTGCCAACGGTGCGAGGATGATGAAGCGGGTCGGGCGCTTGATGCACTTGGTAATTTCACAATACCAATGCGTTTGGAAACATTTAAGCAACTGTCTGGGACTGACCGATAAAATAGATCTGGCGGCGTGTACCAAACAGGATAAAACAATGGCCGAGAGGCAACTGGATCTATTTGCGTTTTTGAAGAAGCCACCCATTAAAAATAAGCTGCGGGAGGCAGTTACGCCGGCGGTGGATGAAAAAATTATCCCGCACGGCAAAGCGCGTGGGTACCGATCGCTGGCGGATGTGCCATTTCGTGAACGTCATCGATTTTACGACCAGCTCGTGCAGGAGATGAAATCTCAGTATGGCATTTCAATTCGCAAATGGCGTTCCAGCATGAGCGGCGTGGCGTATGAACTGCATTACAACAATGGCGATGTCCGGCGGATGATTTCGGCCCCGCGTCCGCGATCAGCGGTCAGTGCGTGTATTTTCATGCATGAGGTGGGACATCACGCGGTGGGATTCAAAAAATTTCGCCCACGCTGCCTGGAGGAATACCATGTCTGGCAATGGGCGTTCGAACAGATGCGTAAACGCGGTATTTCCGTGGATCGGCGGGTGGAGCGGCATTATCGACGCAGCATGTACCATTATGTCCGCCTGGCCAAAAAGCGGGGCCTGAAGGTTTTACCGCCGGTATTGGAGCAATTTCAGACCTGGCCCGGATAATTTACGCGCAGTGGATCACGCGATAAACGTCTTACTTTTTTTACCGCTTAAATAACTTTCCATCACGCATCCCGCGAGATTATCACCAGTGCAATAGAACGCAACCCCCCGGCACAGGCGCGTGAGTTGATCGATAAACTCTACCCACTGCATGTCCCAGTAATCTTCAATAAGCGCAAAACTCGCCACGCGAATTCCCGAGCGGCTGCAGGTGAGGGCTTCACGCAGGGTCGCCACCGCCGTCTCGCGGCGCGGCGGATACAAGAGATGCAGCATATCACCCTCCACGTGCGCTGTGGGCTGCCCGTCGGTAATAATAAACATTTGCTTTTGTTCAGGGGATCGGGAACTAAGTATTCGTCTTCCCATCTGCATGCCCAATTGCAAATTGGTAAAGTGCTGATGCGTTTTTTGTGCCTGTGAAAGCGGAATATGAACGTCGATTTCATACTCATGGGTGGAGACAGGTTTAGGCATCAGCAGGGGAAGCCGCGATTCGGGAACTACGACGGCGGTGCTGTAAAATCCGACAATATCTACTGTATCCTGAGGAAAGCGCTGGCGCACCAGTGCGGTCAGAGCCATGGCCACTTTTTTCGCCGCCAGAAATCGGCCGTGTCGCATCATACTGCCGGACATATCAATAAGGATGCACAAGGCGCAGGCGGTAGAGCCTTCCAGCAAATGCAATTCCAGATCATGCTCATTAAATTGAATCGGCAGGCCGGGCGAGTTCCCGGCGGCAACGGTGCGTGCCATGGCATTGCGCAGAGATTGCAACATATCCAGTTCACTGATGGGATCACCAAACTGATATTTGCGTGTGCCCTCCAGGCGGTCGGCACCGGCACCGGCGTTGGTGGTGGGATGACCGTCGCGGCTGCCGCGGGGCAGATGGGCAAAAATTTCCATTAAGGCTTTTCGCTGCATGGCGTTGATGGCACGCGGCGTGAGGCGGAATTTTCCCGCCGTTTTTTCCAGCAGACCATCCTTGATCAATTGTTCAAGAAGATCCGAATCCGCCGGTTGCAGTTTAGCCAGGGCTTCAAGGGCCTGATCACCATAGGAGAGAATAAAATCAAAAATACTATCCGTGGCAAAAAGGCTTTCGGGTGTGGGAAACTCCGAACCGTCAAATTCACCGTAATTAAAAAGCATGGCACAGCATCCTGCTATCATTGAGCCTGTGGTCAAAATCGGACAGGCCGATACCGCATTATAGCCATGTGGATCGGCGGGGCGAAAAGGCTTACCACAAATCCGCATTTGCCGATTGCGTCTTTGGAATGGATAATCCTGATTATGAAACAGGCACAGGAAATTTTTAAGAAATTTCTCCATGACCATCGGCAAAAATACACCGAAGAGCGGCGTGTGGTGCTGGAAGTTATTGAGAGCTTTGACCGCCCGTTTGAAGCGGAGGAACTGTTGCTGGCCCTGCGGCGGCAACAACATCGCGTCAGCAAGGCCACGGTGTACCGTACGCTGAAACACCTGGTTGAATGCCTGCTGGTGAATCAGATTTTCTTCGGGGCGGGAAAACAAAGCTATTATGATTTTGTCGGCTCGCAGCGCGGCCACGACCATCTGGTGGACGTTCAAACCGGAAAAATTATTCCCTTTTCCAGTCCGGAAATCGCGGCGTTACGAGATCGCATTGCCCGTGAAATGGGATTTAGCGCAGTGGCCCACCGATTCCAGATACTGGGACGGCCCGGTAGCTTGCCCAAGTAAGGGCCGGGCTTGCGGACACAAACAATTAATGGACATGGCGGATGATTTGTCCGCGCACCAGGAATACCACTTCTTCAGCAATGTTGGTGCAATGATCAGCGATGCGCTCAAAGTTTTTCGCAATCATAATCATCGCCAGATCAGCCGGCACATTCTGAGTATCGGCCACCATGCCGGCCTGCAGGTCGTGGTAAATCTGATGGTAGAGGGCGTCGATGACATCATCGCCCCGGCAGACCTCGGAAGCCAGAGCCGGATCACTTAACCCCAGACATTTGGTTGTATCATCCACCTGCTTGAGTGTGGATTCAGCCATGGTTTTTAATTCATGGGGAATTTGTGAGACCGTTGCGGAGAATGATGGAACCATCTGCGCGATGTTATAAGCGCAATCGCCGATACGCTCCAGATCACTGTTAATTTTTACAATGGCAAAAACGGTGCGGAGATCAGAGGCGGCGGGCTTATGCTCCGAGAGCATGTTGATGGCGGCGCGTTCAATTCTGACTTCCTCGGCGTCAATTTGCTCCTCGGTATCGCGCACGCCATAAGCGATATCCGGCCGACAATGAATGACCGCCTGCGTAACCTGTTCCACCGCTCCTTGAACCAATGCAGCCATGTCCACACAACGATGATGCAGAAGTTCCAGGGCTTCAACAAACTGAATCGACACGAACTGCTCCAGGCACAACGCATAGACCGACAAACGTGAGGCAATTATACCCCGGCAAGTACCGCGGAGCGAA
>JAJZGH010000007.1 GCA_021798635.1 Planctomycetota bacterium
GGTCCATGATCACTGAAAACCTCCACAGATATTCCGACCCGCTGTAACCCGTACCCCGTCCCCTGCAACCTCAGTGGTGGGTCGTTGTGGTAAAATTGTTCGTTCAGTGCAACCATGCGGTTTTCCTGATCACAATCCGCCTGATGATGATATGGACATTCTACCGTAAATCCTCGATTTGCAAACCATTGAACCTACCCTATCCGGCGGCGAGAGTTCCGTCGTTACCGCGACAGCCACTCTTCTGCCCCAGCCTTGTTTGCTCTACTGCTCACATGTTCGACTTTCTCCGCACTATCGGGCCGCAGCCCGATTTCCGCGTTATCCGCGTAATCCGCGGTTCAATCTCGTTTTTCCCATGGCGTGTTCAGGTGCCGCCGCAAGTAATCGCCGGTTTGCCAGGAGACTGAAACGCTGCGGATGCTGCGTTTTCGGAAATACATCCGATGAGGCTCATCACGCCCAAAATCGCCGGGCCGGGTTTGGGCCGTTGAGGCAATCGCGGTGTGCGGCTAAAATTCTTGAATGAAGACAATTGCTTATCAGCAGTGTATTAATCCGAGTTGTGCCGCAACCTTTGATGTGGGGCAGACGCTTACGGCTTGCACGGTGTGCGGTGAACTGCTGGATATTAACTATCAGTGGAATAAAGCGGCGCTGCCGAAAAGTCTGCGCGAGTTTCAGGCCCGCTGGCAGAATCGGCGGTTTCCGCTGGATTATTCCGGGGTATGGCGATTCCGTGATTTGCTGCCGTTCGCGTCCGATGCCATGGTCTGTACGGTGGGTGAGGGGCAGACATTTTTGCAGAATGCGGTATGCCTGGGACGCCATCTGGGGATGTGGCCGGGGCAACTCTGGCTGCAATATGAGGGGATGAATCCGTCGGGAAGTTTCAAAGACAATGGCATGACCGCGGCGTTTACCCATGCCCGCATTGTTGGTGCTCAAAGAGTGGCCTGCGCCAGCACGGGTAATACGTCCGCATCGTTGGCGCTGTTTGCGGCCATGAATGGGTTTCAGGGAATTGTATTTATTGGAACAGGTAAAATTGCGTTCGGCAAGCTCTCGCAGGCGCTGGATTATGGTGCCCGCACGTTACAAATTGAAGGTGATTTTGACACCTGTCTGGCCCGCGTCCGCCAAGTCAGCGGGCAACTGGGGTTGTATCTGATGAACAGCGTCAATCCCTTCCGCCTGGAAGGGCAGAAAACCATTATGTACCGCATTTTGGAAGCGTTGAACTGGGAATCGCCGGATTGGATCATTGTGCCCGGCGGCAATCTGGGAAATTGCTCAGCTTTCGGCAAAGCTTTTTTTGAATTACGCGAACTGGGTCTGATTAAACGCATCCCGCGCCTGGCGGTCATCAATGCCACAGGCGCTAACACCCTGCATGAACTGGTGGCCGGTGGCTTGACGTGGAATGGCGGAAACGTCAATCAGGCCGTTATTACGGAACATTATAAACGCATGGAGCGTGATGGAATTCACGCCCATACCGTGGCGTCGGCCATTGAAATTGGTCATCCAGTGAATCTGAAAAAAGCTCTGCGGGCCTTGCACACCATGAATGGAGTGGTGGCGCAAGTGACTGATGAGGAAATTCTGGAAGCCAAGGCGCTGATTGGCCGCTTTGGCTTTGGCTGTGAGCCGGCCAGCGCCGCAACCATTGCAGGCCTTCAGCAATTGCTGGCCCGCAATATTATTTCCCGCCATGAACGGGTTGCCTGTGTACTTACCGGCCACGGCCTGAAAGATCCCGACGCCACTGTATATTACCACACGGGTGTAAACACCAAGCAAGCCAAACAACCCGACGCACAGGCTACCTGGGGGCACATGAGCAATCAGCCCGTGAAAGTCGCTGATGATTTGGACGCCATTGTGCAGGCACTGGGTCTGGATAAAGACACGCTTAACAACAGCCGCAGCACGGGGTACGTGCCAACACCGGTGGATTTGCCATTCGTGGAGTATTAAAGAACGCGATTATACGGCTTCCCTAAACCTGACAGGCGGCAGTGCTCGAGGAGAGTGCCGGGCCGCGGTGCTTTTATGGTGTGCTCCACCACCGGCAGAGCCGGCGGTTTTGTGAAGTTTATCCGCACGGGGCATTGCCTGGAAATATTGCCACACCCGTTGCCCGACAGACCCTCCGTGATTCCCTCCGTGATTCCTTGCTTTTTATTGAGTTTGCTTGTAACTTCGCCACGTCGCCACGCCCCAGTTTAAACCTTCCTTGGAGCACCGCCGATGCCGGATACCGAACGAAATCATACCAACCTCGCCTGTAGCCAATCAACCCAGGCCGCGAAATGTCCTCAATCGGATTCCTCGCAAGGGGACTCTCGGCATAATCGAAGGACCTTTCTTAAAACGCTGACTGTTGCGACCGCCGTTTACGGCACCACGCAAGCTGTCGGCGGTATCGATGCCGCGGATCGGAAAAGGTCTCCAGCGCTGCCCTTGATCAATGGGAGCATTGCGGTGGGTGCAATCAAGCGCTTAGCGCACGGTGTGGAAATAACGCTGGCGACGGGAACACTTCGCTTAATAGTTTATTCTTCGCACGTGATACGGATATACATGTCTCCGCGCGGTGATCCGCAGGCAGATCATAAAAGCATGGCGGTGATAAAACAACCGGTGACAACAGCCTGGCATCTGCACGAAACTCCGGAATATATTGCACTTTCCACAGCCGTGGTGACCGCCCATGTGGACCGGAAAACCAGTGCCGTGACATTTTCCGATTCTACCGGGCGAAAGCTTCTTTCCGAGGTTGCCACCGGCGGGAAGTTCATGACGCCGTCAAAGTTTAAAGACGTTGAGACCTTCCGCGTGCGGCAGGAATTTGATTTACCTGCCGATGAAGCGCTCTATGGCCTGGGGCAACATCAACAGGGCGTTATGAATTACCACGGAACGGTTGTCCGCCTGGAACAATCCAATCGGCATATAGCGGTACCCGTGCTGCTGTCGAATTACGGCTACGGGATATTCTGGGATAATCCGGCAATAACCGAAGTCAACGCCGGCACTGCGGCGGTGGAATCAATTCCTCCGGAAAATCTGATCGATGAACAGGGGCACAGCGGTGCATTAACGGCATACTATTTTTCCGGCACCGACTTTCGCAACCTCGTGGCGACCGGCCTGGACCCCCACCTGATGCTCAACTGGCAGTCTGAGGCTGCCGAAGCAATAGCCGCCGGTAAATCGCCCAAGCCGTTTTCCGTCCGCTGGAAAGGGCGAATTCGAGCGGCGGCTGCAGGTACCTATATCTTCTCCGCCACGATCAACGGGGATTTCGAGCTGCAGCTTGATCATCAGGTAATCCTCACGCGGTTGGATGGGCATCCTAATACCACGCTTACCGGCAAGATTCATCTACAGGCCGGCCGTGAATACGACCTGGACATGCACTACGTGCATCACGCCGAACGCACGCAGATGGCACTGAAATGGCAGTTGCCGGCAACGGCCCAGCAGGCCCGGACGCTAAGTTGGTCATCGGAGGTGGGCGATTGCATAGATTATTATTTTATCTACGGCCCGACGGCAGATAACACCATCGCGGCCTGGCGAGCGATCAGCGGAGAGGTGCCCATGCTGGGAAAATGGGTTTGGGGATACTGGCAAAGCAAATGTATGTACAGCAGTCAGGCGCAAATTCTCGGCGTGGCTGCGGAATACCGCTCCATGAATATACCCATCGATGCGGTAGTTCAAGATCTGTTTTACTGGCAGCCCGCGCCGTGGGGTTCCAATAAATTCGATCCGCTGCGCTATCCGGCCCCGGCCGATATGATATCCGAGTTACATCGGGAAAATATTCATCTAATGATCAGCGTCTGGGCGCAGTTCGCCCCGGGATCGGCCAACTATCGGCAACTGGAACAAGCCGGCGTCCTTTACACCTCGCACTGCAAAGACCGCTATTACGATGCGTTTAATCCGCTGGCGCGCCGGCTTTACTGGAATGAACTTAAAACGCAGTTGTTGCCTCTGGGAGTAGATGCCTGGTGGCTGGACGCGTCCGAACCGCAACTCTGCAACAACTGGGGAGAATTTGCTGATATTAAAACGCATGCAGGATATGGCGCGTTTGTTTATAACGCCTACCCGCTGATGCACACCACAGCCGTATATCAGGGCCAGCGTGAGGCCACCTCCAGTAAACGGGTGATGATTCTCACGCGGTCCGCCTGGGCCGGGCAACAGCGTAACAGCACGGTTGTCTGGTCAGGTGATATTCCCGGCACCTGGCAGGTGCTTAGAGAGCAAATCCCCGCAGGCATTAATTTTTCCCTTAGCGGCCTACCTTACTGGAACACCGACATCGGCGGCTTTTTCAGCGGCGATCCGCAGGATCCTTCCTACTGTGAACTGTTTATACGCTGGTTTCAATTCGGTGCCTTCTGCCCCATGTTTCGCGTACACGGAACCAACTATGCCAAGGAGATGTGGCGGTTCGGTCCGGCAACCATGACCATTCTTGAAAAGTTTAATCACTTGCGCTATCGGCTGCTGCCCTACATTTACAGCGTGGCCTGGATGGTCACGAATCAGGGGTATAGCATGTTGCGCGGCTTGGTTATGGACTTCCCAACCGATCGTCCCGTGCTGGATATTCCCGATCAATTTATGTTTGGTCCGGCCATCATGGCCAGCCCTGTCCTGCAGCCCCACGCCACGTCCCGTAGCGTTTATTTGCCGGCCCCTACGCGCTGGTACGACTTCTGGACTGGGGAACAGCACAGCGGTGGGGCGTCGATGAACACACCGGCGGCACTTGATTGCATGCCGTTGCACGTTCGAGCCGGAAGCATTTTGCCGCTTGGCCCGGTGGTGCAGTATGCGGCACTGCCGGCAGACCCCTTGGAAATTCGCGTGTATCCCGGAGCGGATGGGACGTTTACCTTATACGAAGATGAAAATGACAATTACAATTATGAGCGCGGCGTATATTCGCAGATTGCCTTTACGTGGGATGATCACAACCGCACTTTTTCCATCAGCCCGCGCCGCGGACAATTTCCCGGCATGATGATGCGCCGCACGTTCCATATTGTGCTGGTCCGCCCGGGCCAGGGAAATGGTGTAACCGCCGCGCCCCATCCGGATCATATTATTCACTACACCGGTGCCGCAGTGGTAGTGAAAATTTAACGGTAACGCCGGACTTTTTTTCGGTTCAGGCTCGTGCGGAAAATTGCACACTATTTAGTGTTGGCGCGGTACCACGCAATGGTTTTCGCCAAGCCATCTTCCAGTGCGGTCTGAGCCGAAAAGCCGAATAACTTTTTGGCCAGGGTGGTATCGAGGCAGCGCCGGGGCTGGCCGTCGGGCTTGGAAGGATCCCAGCGGATTTCACCCTTGAATCCACAGAGCTTGCCGATCAATTCCGTCAGGGCGCGGATGGTGATTTCCCGGCCCGCACCCAGATTCACCGGTTCAGGAGCATCATATTTCTGCATGGCTGCGACAATTCCCTCAGCGCAGTCTTCCACATATAGAAATTCACGCGATGCCTGCCCAGTACCCCATGCCGTAATAAAGGCACTGTCGGCCCGCTGGGCTTCAACAAATTTCCGGATCAACGCCGGAATAACGTGCGACGATTGCAAATCAAAATTATCGGCTGGGCCATATAAATTCACCGGCAAAAGATAAATGGCGTTCAGGCCATACTGTTGACGATAGGCCTGGCACATGGTCAGCAGCGCTTTTTTGGCAATGCCGTAGGGAGCATTGGTTTCTTCGGGGAAGCCGTTCCACAAATCACTTTCCTTAAAAGGAACAGGCGTGAATTTGGGATAAGCGCAGATAGTTCCAACCTGCACAAACTTTTTTACACCCTGAATCCGGGCCGCTTCCATCAGATGCAAGCCCATGGCCATATTAGCGTAAAAATACCGTCCGGGGTTTTCCCGGTTCGCCCCGATTCCGCCCACCTGGGCCGCCAGGTGCAAAATAACATCGGGCTTCACGCGCGCCACCATCGCCTCCGCGGCCTCCTGCCGGGTCAGATCACAGTCCTTGCTTCGCAATATATGTATATCCGTTGGATCCACGCCGGCGGCTGTCAGTTTGCGGGTAATGCACTGTCCCAAAAATCCTGCTCCACCGGTAATTAAATATCGCATGAACGCCGTTCTCCGCACGCCTTACTTCCAACATTCGTCTGACACACACATCAGAAGCGAACCGGAAGTGCCGCGATTTTACCGCCAGTGCTCCGCAATGGAAAATTACCGCCAATCGCGGTAGCCGAAAACAAAGGTACCTGACACCTTTGTTTGCCCAATGGAAAATTACCGGAAAAGGTACCTGGTACCTTTTTTTTGGGCTGAAGTGGAAGGCGGGTTACCGGAAAATTATTACAGTCTTCAATCAAAGTAAATCGTGGGCCGATAACCTCCCTCACAGATGTTTCGCACTGTTGTGCGAATAAATGTCAGTTGTTTTTTTCAGGAGAAAACCATGAAGCTTCCATTTTACGCCACCGTTTCGCCGTGCCGAACGCCGGGAAAACTTATGGCTTTGGCTGCCGTTGCAGCGCTTAGTGCGGGGTTGGTTTCCCAACGCAGTTTCGGGCAGGGGTTTACCGCCGGTGATGTTGTTGTCAGTCAGATCAATTATGTCGGAGCGGATCCCACCAATTCGGTGGTGCAGGGAATCGTCAATGGCGATCTGGCAGCCGGCACTTCGGGCAATACATTTGCCGATCTCTTTAATGATCCGACTGTTCCCGGCGTGCAGGGAACCGAAACGCTCGCGGAATACAGCGTGGCGAACATTGAATCCAATGCGGCGGTCGGGGCATTGCAGAATACCATGAATCTTCCCGCCCCCTCCGCCGCGGATACCGGCGTGGGCCTCACGGGCAGCTTCAGTTCAAAATCCGAAGGTGCCCTGATGACCTCCACCAATGGACAGTATATGACTATCATTGGCTATCAGGCTCCCGCCGGGGCAATCGGCGTTTCGAATTCGTATACTACGGGGGCGGTTCCCAGCCCATTTCCGTCCAACGCCACCACCAACGTACTATACAACCGCGTGGTTGAAGAAGTCGGATCCAATGGATCCTATACTACCGGTGCGACGCTTACGGACGCATACAGCGGCGATAACGCCCGCGCCGCGATCAGCGTTAATGGGCAGCAGTTTTACACAGTTGGCAACGCCGATGGCGGATACACCAACACCGTTGAGAGTCTCGGTGCCCGCTACTCCACACTTGGGGCCACGACTTCCACCCTTTTGGGCACCTACAATCCGACCCCGGATAAGTATGATAATTTCCGTTCCGAACAGATTTTCAACAACACTTTGTACGTCGCCAAAGGCAGCGGCGGTAAGGGACTCGATGGCATATTTCAGGTCGGAAACACCGGCACGCTGCCCACAACTTCCGGCAACACCATTACCGCGTTGCCCGGACTGACCTTTACCGCCAACACCAGCAATTTTCATCCCTTTGGATTCTTCTTCGCCAATGCCAACACTCTGTATGTCGCTGACGAAGGCTCGCCTACCGCTCCAACCACCAACGGCCCCGGCACAATCACCAATTCCACCGAGGCGGGATTGCAGAAGTGGTCTTTCAATTCCGCTACCCAGCAGTGGATGCTGGATTATGTGATGAGCAACGGGTTGGACCTTAACACTCTAAAACCGATTTCCGGCTACACCTACACTGACGCTGCAGGGAAAACTGAAACGGTCTATTCCGCTGTAACGGGCCTGCGCAATATGACCGGCGTGGTCAATTCCGATGGCACCGTTACCATTTACGCCATTACCGGTAACACCAGTATCGTTTCCGGCGGTGAACCGGACCCCACGAGCCTTGTGTCATTGACTGATCCGTTGAGTGCCATGTCGCTTTCCACCAGCAGCCAATATGACACATTCTCAACATTGGCAACCAGTTCAGTGGGCGACGTATTTCGGGGTGTGGCTTTAGCCCCAGCCGTGCCAATCAGTAGCGTACCAGACCCCGCCGCGTTGGCGCTTTTAAGCCTTGGTGCAATTGGTGCGATGTTTCTCCGCCGCAGAACAGCGCACTAGCACCCTGATATTGCTGCCATCTTCAAAGTGCAAACCGCAGGGCGGTGTTTTACATCGGTGGAACATCGCCCTGTTTGCGTTTGGGACACCGTGAATACAATGCTTTTGGATTAACACCGATTAAATTCCGGAATCTTACTAAGGGCAACTGCAGTGCGGGATGGGTAGCATCCCGATTCCAACTCGACGCTGCCGCATCGAGCTAAACGCCTTAGCAGAACACATGGCATGTCCGATACACCGCCATTTACTCCACGGCGGCTGCTTTGGGGCGCTTGGCGCGCGGCGATTTTGTTTTCCCGGGTTTGGCTTCCGCTGTTTCCGCTTCCGCGCTTGCGGATGGCTTGGCTGCACCAGCTTTTCCACCGGCTTTCACAAGGATATCCGCCGGTGGCCATTGGCCTTCGGTGTTGAGTTTCAGGAATTCTTCCAGGCGTTCCGCGGGCAGCGTCATGCGACATTTGGGATAACCGGAGCAGCTTATAAAATCACCGCGTTTGCCGGACCGCACCAGCAGTTCCTTTTTATTGCACTTGGGGCACTTGAGACCCGTGGGCTTGGGCGGCGGTTTAGGCGGTAAAGGCAGACCGGTTTTGCGATCCACCTGCTGTAATGTTTTGCACTCGGGGTAACCGGAGCAACCCAGGAACGGCCCGAAGCGGCCGATGCGCTTGATCATGGGCTTGGCGCAATTGGGGCACTTGAAATCGGTGACTTCCAGTTGAACTGGTTTGCCTTCCCGATCCACGTTCATGGCCCCGTCGCATTCCGGATAGCGTGAGCAGGAAAGGAACATTTTACCGCGTTTGGAAAGCCGGTACGCCATCATGGCACCGCACTTCTGACATTTGTATTCCGATGGCGTGGCCTCCGCGCGGGCGTGGGTCATACGGGTTTCTGCGGTGGCTAAATCTCTGGCCAGCGGCTCATAAAATTCACGAATGACTTCTACCCAGTTTTTATTTGCCTCCTCAACGCCGTCAAGTTCCTCTTCAATGCGCCGGGTGAACCCCAATTCCATTAAATCAGGAAATCCTTCAATGAGTTTTTCGGTAACTTTAATTCCCAGATCAGATGCGAAGAACCGCCGATCGCGCAGCAACACGTAATTCCGATCTTGAATGGTTTGAATAATCGAAGCGTAGGTGCTGGGGCGGCCGATGCCTTCGGTTTCCAAAGCTTTTACCAAACTTGCTTCGGTAAACCGCGGCGGCGGACTGGTAAAATGCTGCGTGGGAGTAAGATCCAACGGTGCCACACGCTGCTGCTGGGCCAATGCCGGCAATACCTGATCATCATTGCGCGACCAGACCCCCGCCACGCGGGTAAAGCCGTCAAATTTAAGGGATCGACCGGTGGCCTTAAATAACGGCAGGCCGGCGGGGTCAACGGAAGCATTTCCGGGAGGCCGACATTCGATCATCGCCTCGGTGACCAGCCATTGGGCGGGCATCATCTGACAGGCGATAAAGCGTTTCCAGATCAGATCATATAAGCGAAATTGCTCATCATTAAGGGCCATGCGCACATCAGCTGCGGTGAGGCTGGCGTCCGTGGGGCGGATGGCTTCATGGGCTTCCTGAGCGCCAGCACGTGACGAATAAAAGTTAGGCTTTTCGGGCAGATATTGCGGCCCAAAAGCACTTTCAATGTAGCTGCGGGCCATTTTCAACGCATCGGCGCTGATGTTCTGTGAATCCGTACGCATGTAGGTAATTAAACCGACCGCCCCCTGGCCCGGCAGTTCCACGCCTTCATACAACTGCTGGGCAATGCGCATGGTGCGCTGGGCACCAAAACCCATTTGGTTACTGGCCGCCTGTTGCAGGGTGCTGGTGCTGAACGGTCCGGGCGGACGAGATGTGGAGGGCTTGGTAATCAATGAACGCACGCGAAATTCCGGCGCTCCGGGTCCCGGTGATGGAACCGCGCCGGAAACCGTCGTAAGCTTTTGGGCTGGCCCCTTGTTGGGGATTCCGCGCGGACCGTTGGTGCCGTCATTATCAACGGTGGCAATTTCCACTTGCCGCAAGCCGACCGCAGTCGCGGCGCGCTGGGCATCAGCGACATTCTTAGGATCAAATTTTTTGCCGTCAAATTCCACCAGTTGGGCTTTGAAGGCCTGGTTTTCCGTAAGCCATTGGCGCTTTTCCGCCCCGGATGGCCCGCCGGCCGGGGCTGAATCCGTACCGTCATCGGCATCTTCTTCATCCGGTACAGATAAAAATTCTTTCCATTGCCGGGCCAGAGCCTCGGCGGCTTTTAATTCGGTGGTAAAAACCGCCTGAAGTTTCCAATATTCATCCGGAAGAAAGGCATTAATTTCCCGCTCCCGATCCACAATGAGTTTGACCGAAACGCTTTGCACGCGCCCGGCGGATAATCCGCGTGCCACTTTTTTCCAAAGCAGCGGCGAAACTTTATAGCCCACCAGCCGATCCAGAATGCGCCGGGCCTGCTGGGCATTTACCTTGTCCAAGTTAATCAGGCGCGGATTTTCAAACGCCTTGAGAATGGCAGCTTTTGTAATTTCGTTGAACACCACACGCTTCACAGCACGTTGATCAAGATTCAGCGCCTGGCTTAAATGCCACGCGATGGCTTCTCCTTCACGGTCCAAGTCGGTTGCCAGATAGACTTCATCCACCGATCGCACGATGGATTTCAATTCACTGACAAGTTTTTTACGGCTGGAAAGCACTTCGTATGTCGGTTCAAATTGGTTTTCTATATCCACGCCGATGCCCTTTTCCGGCAAATCACGGACATGCCCCATGGAGGCTTTGACCGTGTAGGAGGCACCGAGGTATTTGTTGATCGTTTTGGCCTTGGCCGGAGATTCCACAATCACCAGCGCCATGCCGCTTTTTTTTATCACTTTTGCCACTCGTCGTTTCCAATCCTTAAGAGTTACTTTGCCGATCGAGCTTTTGTCGATCCCCTGACTTTTTACAGGCACATAGTACGGATTATTTCCAATCCGCATCGCAATCCCATTGGTGCAACTTCGGCTCGCCGAGGGCTTTGCGTCCAATATTTATCACAAGCTTCTGGAAAAAAGCAAATTAATTCGCAATCACAAATCTGCTTTTCTCCTGGGCTTGTGCCCCATTTCCGTGCACTATTTTAGTGCGTAAATAATGAGCATACAATACCTTATAAGACGATCTCAGGTTGGCAATCAGCGGCTTTTCGCCAGGGATACGCCATCTTCACCCGTTTCTTACCGTCTCAAAACATAACATTATCACCGCCAGTTCACAATATGATGTGCCTGATCCGCTGGTATGCCGGCTTGGGGGTTTTTATGGGAAGGTCAATAATACCAGAAAAAAAATGAGTTTTTGGCATCTATTTTGCTCTGTGTTATGCCGATGTGGAAAAAGGTTTGGTTTTTTTTACACCGAGGCGCGTTAACGTGCGTATAGTTCAATAGAGACGCGCCGATGTCCCGTAACAACGGGCAAGGAGGTTTTATGAATGGCCCGCATGGCCCGGCAATTTTGGATTTAAACACGCAGGTGGACCTGTTAAGCCCCACTGGGCTATACCGCCTGCACGATTCAGATGCCATTGCATCTAACATCAAGCGGTTATTCGGGTTTCTGAGATCGATTCGCTGTGCGGTAGTCAGCACCCGGCTGCACCATACCATTATGCCGGACCGCTCGGCACCTCACTGTGTATGCACGCCCGGAAACCCCGGTTATAACAAACTTTCTTTTACTTTGCTTCCGCAGCGCACCGAAATGCCCGTTGATTGCGGCACGGATCTGCCCGTGCAGACTTTTCACGATGCCCGGCAATATATCTTTGATCTGCCGGACCCGAATCCCTTTGATTCTCCCCGGCTTGACCGCCTGTTATCAGAAACCGAGACCAATACCTGGCTGATTATTGGCGGACCGCTGGAATCATCCGTGCGTATGGCCGTGATGGGACTTTTGCAGCGCCGCAAGCAGGTCGCAATTGTTAAAGACTGCATGGGCCAACGCGATCCGTATGAAGCCGAGATGGCCATGCGCCAGGTGGAAAGCAAAAATATTCAATGGCTGACCGTGGATGAGGTTATTGAACGCTGCAGCCGCAAGCCGGTGCGGCGATCCCGGCTTTTGGCACGCGTGGCACACCGTACACGCCCGGCAAGCGGGGCCGCTGCAACAAGCTATCGCGGACGATCCAGGACCGTTGTCAACGCCTATCGCCTGCGCGATTAACCTGGTAAAGCCGGGGAGTTTCAGCCCACCGCTTCAAGGCGGTTCCAGCACCAGCGTATTACCGGATGGATCATGTAAATTCAGCTTGGAATCGTGGCGTGTGGAAGGGATATTTCCATCCCTTACAGCAGATTCAATACGACTCCATATTTCCCTATCCGGTACATGTATAACCACATGGCTTAATCCTTGGGATCCGGCAGGCGCTGCAGGACTGCGACGGCTTTCCCAAGTATTAATACCGATATGATGGTGATAGCCATGATAAGAGAGAAATGCGGCTGAATGTCCAAAACGCAATTGCAACTCCATACCCAGAATGTCTCGATAAAATGTTTCCGCAGCGGCCAAATCCGACACACGTAAGTGCACATGGCCCATGATTGTTCCGGCGGGAAGCTCCGATCCGAGAGTTTCCGACGCTGTTGTCTGGGCCAGTAAATCGGCGAAATCCAGCGGGTTGGTCGCCATGGATAATTGACCGTTTGTGCGCGGCCAGTGATCGCGTGGGCGGTCCCGATAAATTTCTATTCCGTTGCCTTCAGGGTCCGCCAAGTAGAGTGCTTCACTGACCAGATGATCCGCTGCCCCCTGCAACGGCACACCGTTTTGCATGAGATGTCGCAATTGTGTGGCCAGGGCGTTACGCGATGGCAGTAGAATCGCGAAATGATATAACCCCGTCGTCCGTCCCGGATGCGTGGCCTGTGGATTTTCATGGAGCGTCAGCAAAGGGCGATTGTCTGCCGCCAATACTGCGGTCTTGGCGGCAGACGGCAGAAGTTTTAATCCAATATTGCGCTGATAGAATTCTACCATTGCCGCAAGATTCCGCACCGTAAGTCCCACCGGACCCAACACTGTTTTATCATCGATTGCCATGGTGCCTCCTGACAATAAGTTCACATATAAACTAAATACATCATAGGCGGTCTGTGCAGATAATCAAATGCGATGCCGTGATGAAAGGTAAAGCGCCGCCAGCGTCATGTTCTATCAACAGTGGCTGATGGTTCTGAAGCCTTAGGAGCCTGTCGGAGTAATCGCCGAGTTGCGATCCCGGCGCGGCCGGGATGATTTCTGGCTTCTTGGGGCATCGTCGCGTCATATAGCACCGTGGTGATAACCCGGTGGTTGGTTGGCGACACTGGATCAACCACCGGATTATCATCCGGTGCTCTACTTATGCTGCTCTGGTTTTTTTTCGTCGCAGCAAGGGCAACGCCGCGAATCCCAAGGCCATAATCAACAGCGACCCGGATTCTGGAACGGCTTGAAATTTATAGGCCAGGGCATAGGAATCCGTGGCGGAGGCCCATGCGGCTGCGCCGCCATTGTCTAAAACTTCCAGGCGATAGGTGCCGGGAAGCAGATTCAGTGTAAAAATCTGCTGCACGTTATCCACGGAGCTGGCACTGGACGCCAGAAGCGAGCCGGCGGAGTTGTAGAGCATCAGGTCCAGGTTGTTAAGCGTTTCGTTGTAGCTGACCACAGAGCTTCTTGAAACCAGTTGCTGCACCTGAGCATTCCACACCAGGGTGCTGGTAAGATCATACGCCTGATCGGCACTGCTCAAATTAAACGTGTAATTTGCCGTATTGCTGGTCCCGCGGCTGATGGATGAAAAATCCCATCCTTCGTTCTGTGCAAGGGGTGCCGGTGAGGCGGCGGTGCGGCCGGCCAGTAGATTGGCATAAGAATTGGCAAGATTCACAATTCCCGCCCCGTAGCGCGGATCCAACGGGGTGGTGGCATTGGCCAGGGGTGCGTTGTACGTGTAGGCGTCATTGGTGCCCGTATAATTATTGGTCCAGCCACTGGGTTTTACTGCCCCATTAAGCAACAATGCTTTAATGGTGCGTTCATCACTTGCCGCAGTGGAATACTGACTTTGAGTTAAGCCATCGGAACTGGAATAGCCATCTGCGGCTATGCCCGCCTGCACCATCGCTGCGGCGGCACCGGCCACGATCGGCGTGGTGTAACTGGTAAAGGAACCGGACGCGACAATGTCCGGCTTGGAGCGGCCATCATTGGTAGGACCCAATCCGGTGGCAGTTGATGAATAGGGATACGCGCCAACGGCGATGGAATTGTAAGCCGTTGCGGGCGGATTGATCTCACTGGGTGTGGTCGTATACGTGGCCGACCCATCGCCGACGGCAGAGACAAAAATGGTGCCATGGATATTGGTGAAATTATCGTAAGCGGCATTGACGGCGTTAATCCAGGTTGTGTAGCTGGCCGCGCTGACGTTGTTGTTACTTTTGGTTTGATCCGTAAAGCTCTGATTGATGACTTTAACATTTTGCAGGCTCAACGTTTGTGAGGAATTCTGCGGCGGGCTGGTGTAACTGACATGTTGAGTATTAAAATTGGCGGGAGCCGTGTTGGTAGTGCCGGTAATGCCCAGGAAATACCCCTGAAATGCACCCGCGTCAATATTATCCACACTTGATACGCCGGTGCCGTAGCCGCTGGAGCCATAAAAATAACTCGCCACGGTGTCCGCATGACCGGAAACTGAATCGGTATAAGTTGTCGTGGTGGTGCCGCTGGTGATGTTGTAGGAATAGCCGGCGCTGGAAGAAAGATAGCCGTTGAAGTCCATGTATGTAAAAGGTGCGGAAGACGCGATGGAACTGGTGGACGGCTGCACTTCAAACTGATCATTGGTGGCGGCGGCCGATCCCTGTAACAGGTTTGCTTCGATTTGTGCTACGGCCACGCCCGCCCCATCAGGCAGGACGGTTCCGGCATGTGTCGCTATCGGCAATAATGCGGAGGCGGAGACACACGCAGCGGCCACTATGGCGGTGCGAATCTTTCGTGCTTCCCCAGCGGCTGAGATAACTGCAATAGCTCTGGTTTGTTTTGTGTCTCTGTCCATCAGCGTCTCCATCCAAAAAAGTCCATATCATTTATGGAATTATGTTTTCATCTGGCATGGCAAATACCAAATGGCCTGCGGGCAGAACTACCGCCAAGGAACTTAAAGAGTAATCCCGAACGGCAAGACAGTCAAGTATATTCGTAAATATGAATATAACATCGGTGACAACTTTACTATGCGCCCGGCCGGGGCCATTCATGTTTCACGATGTCGCCGGTCACGGACGCAAACTGAATACGACGAAACCGCGCCAGCGCCATGAGCGGAAAATACAGGCGATACAGATGATATTTCAGATAGAAAACCCTGGGAAAACCGGTTCCCGTAAACCACTGCTCATCCCAGTTGCCCTCAGGATTTTGCGCATCAATAAGCCAGCGGATGGCTTTCTGCACCGCCGGATCATCCACGCCGGAGGCCGCCAGCAATCCCATGGCCCCCCACGCCGTTTGTGATGCGGTACTGGGTCCACGGCCCTTGAGTTCCGGATTTTCATACGTCTGGCAGGATTCGCCCCAACTCCCATCAGGCTTTTGACATGAACGCAGCCAATCGGCAGCCCTGCGGATGAACCGCTGATCCATTTTCTCGCCGACAGCATTTAAGCCGGTAAGCACCTGCCAGGTGCCATAAATATAATTAACTCCCCACCGCCCAAACCAGCACCCTTCTTTTTCCTGCGTTTCTTTGAGAAAATTTACAGCTTGTCGGACCGCAGGATGGTTATTGGCTATACCGCAATGCCCAAGACACTCCAGCGTGCGCCCGGCAATATCCGGGCAGGATGGATCCTGAATGGCGTTATGATCAGCAAAGGGAACATGTTCTAAAATCGGACGGTGCCGGGTGCGATCAAAGGCCGCCCAGCCCCCATCGTCATTCTGCATCGCCAGAAGCCAATTTACTCCGCGGGTTACTGCCGACTCCGCCGCTTTGCCGCCCAGGCGTTTCAGCGCCATGGTCACCATCGCGGTGTCATCCACATCGGGATAATGCGGATTATTAAATTCAAAATACCAGCCGCTGGGTTCACAGTCGGGGCAATTTTTCATCCAGTCGCTGCCCGTGCGGCATTCCTTGGAAAGCAGCCACTCCGCGGTCTTTTTGGCCACAGAATCGTCCGGCTCCATACGTGTTTCCGCCAGCGCGTGCAGTGCGATACCGGTGTCCCACACTGGCGACCAGCAGGGCTGAATGCGGATGGTATCGCCTTCTTCGATAAACAGGTCACGTAAATCTTTTTGGGCTTTGAGCACCACAGGATGGTCGTCAGCATAGCCCAGGACGCGCAGGACAATAAGAATGTAGACCATGGGCGGGAAAATGGCTCCCAGGCCGTCACAGCCCTCCATGTGTTCCAGCAACCACTTTTCCGCTTCGCGAATCGCCAGGGGCCGCAGCGGCGTGATGGCCGTTTTTTCATAGCGTTTCAGTGATAAATCCAGCAGCAGAAACATTTCCCGCCAGCTTCGCGGCAAGCCCTTCAACCGCCCCACCGTGCTGTTAGCCGCCTCTGAATCGTTAAAGAGTTCGGAAATGCCCTTTTCCATGGGTAATTTGCGTATTGGACGATAAGCACTGACGATTGCCAACGGCAAAATCATCGTGCGGCTCCACGCGGAAACGGCATATAAATTAAAATAAATCCATTTGGGTAAGAGGATAATTTCCGGCGGAATGCTGGGGCAGGCGTCGTAACTGATCTGTCCCAGAGCGGCGAGATAAAACTTGGAAAAGCTGTTGCATTGCTCAGCTCCGCCCAGATGCCGAATGACTTGGCGAGCCACTCGCATGTGCGGTGCCTCGGGGTCATCGCCCATAAGTTTCAGGGCAAAATACCCCTTGACGGTACCGCTTAGGTCACTGTTGCCTCCCGGAAACAGACTCCAGCCGCCGTCGGCCTGCTGAATACTGCGAAGATAATTTGCGATTTTCGGCAGCGAGGGGTCCAGTTCCTGGCTTAGAATAAACTTGAGCATGATGTATTCTGATTCGAGAATACTATCCCCCTGCAGTTCGCCAACCCAATAGCCTTCACGCTGCTGCTTGGCAAGCAAAGCTCCTGTAGCACGGTCAACGGCATTGTCCAACTCTTCCGATGTCAATTCCATCGGATCGATCATCGTACTTAGGTCAGCCTGGGAAAGGGCTTCCAAGGCCTCCAGGGAGGGCTGGGGCGATGCCGCAATTTCGCGCAATACCGGCGGCCCAACCACCACCGCCGAACGTGTTTGTCGACTATTTTGCAACTTCATCCTCTAATACTGCCGGTATCAGCCGGCCGGATACGGATAAATCCTTCCGCCAAAGACCAAAACGTTAGCAGAACTTGCGCCTATCGGCAAGAGACACGTCTTCTCACATCTGTGGCCCGGCTGCGGGGAAAATGTTTGAGTTGAAGGGTTTGCGTTCCACAATCGTCAAAGGTAGTATCCGTTTAACGTTGTTTTCGGAGGGCGGGAGCATCTTTTAACGTAAAGGTGCCAACATGGCCGGAAACCTGGCGGAGGTATTGCATCTCGCCGATGCACAGCGGCACGCACCGCAGGAAAAGGAAGTGTTGCGCCGCCATGGTCTGCAACTTGCGCAACAAGCACCGGACCTGGCTGGACTGCTATGGCAATGGCTGGCGGATAATTCTCAAAGTGCCAAATACATTAACCGCATGACGGAAGCCGAGGGGCAGCTCCTCCGATCGCAAATCGCCGAACATTTCAGCATGTTATGCCTGAGGGATTACGACGGCACTCGAGCGGATAATCAGATTGCATTGGGCGCGTTGCCGCAACGATTGGCTTTAAACGAGCAATGGATCAGCGATACCTACAAAGCATTGGGTAAATTTCTGGAACCGGTTCTGGAAAAGTTTCCTTCCCAGGACCGGGAGTTGCTCCGCAGCGCCCTGCACAAACGATTGCAACTGGATGAAGGGTGCGCCCGGATTGGCTACCGGCAGGCCCAGCAGGAGAGTCTCCAGCGGCATGAAGCCCTTTACGAGGCCGTCCGATTTGCCAATCAGCTGCTGACACACCACACGGACGCTGCGCTACTTTTGGAAAGTATTGTCGATACATTGGCGCATCACCTTAAAGTCCCGCTGCTGGGAATTGGATTTATCAATCCGCGCACCGGCCACATTCAAATACGCGCAGCCGCCGGGCCGGCCAAGGCCTATTTCAGCAATATCACGTTGTCCGCTTCCGATGCGGTGCCGGAAGGGCGCGGGCCGGGCGCACGGGCCTTAAATTCCAATAATGTTCTGCAGGTTGATAATTTTGCCGAGGATCCAACCTTTGATCCCTGGAGAATTCAGGCCGGTCGATTTGGTCTGACGGGCAGTATTACCGCACCGTTTAAAACCCGGCGCGGACAACATGGATTTCTCAGTATGTACCGCACGGCCGAAATCCCGTTTCCCCAAGGGGCTGCCAAACTGCTGCATCAGTTGGCCCGGGACATCGGCGGCGCGCTGGACCGCATTCATGCGCAGAGAGAATTGCGGCGGCTACATGCATACGAAGACGCACTGGAAGAAATTAACCAGATGCTGCTGAAAAATCCCGCGCCTGCGGCGATTTTCCGGCTGCTGGTGGAGACCATCGTAGCGCATACCGACGCACCGATTGCCTACGTGCGGCTTATTGATCCGCGCACCGAGCTTGCCGAAATCGTCAGTCACTGCGGCAAAGCCGCCGAACGGATGCTGCAAACCCAATGGTCGATAGATCTTAAGGGTCCTATGGGTAACGGCGTGACAGGCAAGGTGTATCGGACCGGCAGGGAATATGTCGTACCGGATGCCTTGGCACACGCGGATTTTGCGATCTGGCGGGATTTTTTGAAGGGCCTGAAGCTGCGCGGGGCGGCAGGTTTTCCAATTGGGGAAAAAGATAAAAAGCCCGAAGCGGTACTTTTTGTCGGAAGTCGACAGTCCAGCTACTTCAGCCGCCCTATTTTAAAACTTCTTAGGCGATTGGCGGGCAACGCTTCTCTGGCGCTTTCCAGCTACCGCCAGCGCGAACGCTTGGAATATTTAAGTATTCATGACTCGCTTACCGACTTGCCCAACCGCGGCTATTTTGAGCACGCCATTATGGAATCTCTTGGCCGGGCGGATCGGTATAATCGACAAATGGCGATTGGTATTCTGGATATTGACGGGTTTAAAGAAATTAACGATACGCTTGGACATGCCGCGGGGGATGATCTGTTGCGCGTGGTTTCCCATCGCCTGGCGACCACCATGCGAAAGGGCGATGTGGTAGCACGCATCGGCGGAGACGAATTCGGCCTGATTTTAAGCATGGAAGACGGTGCTGATTTAGGCATAGCGGCCGAGCGGCTGCTGCAGGTGCTTGATGAGCCGGTGAATTGGCAGGGCCAGAATATCACCGTCAACGCGCGGATGGGATTCACCGTTTATCCCATTGACAATTCGGATCGGGAAACATTGCTGCGGCACGCCGATGCAGTTTTATATTCCGCGAAAGAGGGGAACGTCCGTTTTGAAGTGTTCCAGAGCGCCATCGCCGAAAAAGTTGAACAGCGCTTTCATGCCCGACAGAATTTTCCCGCCGCCGTGAAAGATGGCAAAATACAATTTTTCCTCCAGCCACAGGCCAATATGCGGCACGGAAAACTTGACGGTCTGGAGATGCTGGCACGCTGGCGGGAGGGCGATAAATGGCTCTCCCCGGCCACCTTTATGCCGGTGATTGAAAATGATCCGGCTCTGATTTGTCTGCTGGGAAGTCTGGTGATCAAAGAGGCCGTGGGGCTGCGCCGGCGTTTGCTGGCGCAAGCACTGGATTTGCGCATCAGCGTGAATATCGGATCGCGGCATCTGCTGCATCCCAATTTTCTGAAGGATTTGGATGCGGCTTTAGCCGACTGTACGGATCCATCCTTTCTTACTCTGGAAATTACCGAAGTCACGGCCCTGACGGATATGCCCTTGGCAGTCCAGCGGCTTGAGGCGATTAACCTGCGTCACGTTTCCACCAGCCTCGATGACTTTGGAACCGGCCATGCCTCGTTATTGTACGCCGCCTCCCTGCCGGTGAAGGAACTCAAGCTCGGACAGGAATTCATGCGTGGATTATTAGTCAAAAACGCCCACGCCTCCGTGACTATGGCGGCCTTGCAATTTGCGGAACTTTCCAACACCCGCTTGATTGCCGAGGGAGTTGAGACGCCTGAGCAACTGGCGTATTGGCTGCGACTCGGCGGTGAAAATATCCAGGGATATTTCTTAGCCCGCCCCATGGAAGAAGAGCGGTTTATGGCTTGGGCTGCGAGCTTAAAGCTCCCACCGCAACCCTCGCCGCCGCGCTACGCCTCGCCGGACCTGCAACTGTTGTCGCGGCATGTATCGGTTACTGAGCGACTCATGAGGCTGCGTGAAATGCGGACCGCTGGAATCCCCGATCCGTTGCCCATGGACGTTCCGCCGCTTGAGAGTTGCCCAACCGGACTGTGGATTCAGCAGCGCCGGGCTGCGTATGGCCATCTGCCGGAGTTTACAGCCATGGACAAAGCCCACCTGCAACGCCATGAGCTTTTAGCCCCCATTCATCATGACACGTCGCTGGAACTGCTTGAAGAATGGGGTCAAGTCATACAAACCCTGATCCTGGCCATCGACCAGGAATTGGTCCGCAGGACTTGTTGAATCTTACCGGCCGGTGCAGGCAAGATGTCTGCGTTACACGCTGGCACTTCCGCATCGGCTGATTTGGTGGGCAGGCTCTGGATTTCCAGCGAATAACTGTCATGGCCCCAAGCTTGCTTCTTGAGAAACGCCTTGAAAATTTTCTTGTGCGTCAGATTTTCACATTGCCTGGCATCGCCGCCTTGCGGCGAATGATATTAGCGCGCCGCGTCTTCATGGAGTACGCATTGCTTGGGGCCAACTTTTCAAATGTGCTATAAATGCGTACTATATGTCCTGGAATTGGTCTGTGAACCACAGAATGTGGAGAATGCTGTATGAAGCTTGAAGATGTCATCGAATTGCACCCGCCGGAACTTAAAGCTTCCGAAAATATCTTTTTACCCGCCGTGCTTTCCGGCTTGGGAAGCACCCTGGTGCATCTGTTTAGATCAGTCAGCGGTGATGTACGCACCATGCAGTACCCCGAAGAACGCCGGGAAGATAAACCCGTTCTGGAGCAAGGCATGGATGTGCAGCGCTATCGCGGGGTACATCGGCTTAACCGCGATGAGCAAAATCGGGTTAAATGCGTGGCCTGTTACATGTGTGCTACAGCCTGCCCGGCCCATTGCATTCATATTGTCGGAGATGCCGCCCCGGATTCCTGGCCGGACCGCGAAAAATATCCCATTAAATTTGATATTGATGAGTTGCGCTGCATCTATTGCGGGATGTGTGAGGAAGCCTGCCCGGTCGATGCCATTGAATTGACGTATGAATACGACATTGTCGGCCTGACGCGCGAAGAGATGGTTTTTGACAAACAAAAACTCCTGGCGATTTACGACCAGACCATTAAACGCAAGCCAATGTAAAATATATATTTTGATTTACGAATAATGCATTGTTATCGGGCATTAATTTCTCGTAAATTGCCCTCGCCGCTCCCACGAGCTTTGGTTGCTCCCCCGCTGCGGGTAGAATACAGGGTTGAAATTGCTACGCGCAGGGTAACGCGTGAGGCGAGTTCGGACCGGGGACAGGTACCGCGTGACGGTAAGGTCATGATTATTTAGCTATGAGGCGGCGGCGCGGGGCCGCCCGCAAAGATATATGTGGTTTGAAAAAAAAAGTTTGCGTCGTCTGGCAGTAGCCGAAGACGCCTCCCCACGGCAGCGATTCTGGAAAGATGTTACTTGGCCCCAGTGGACATTCATCATTCTTACCGCGCTGTGCTTTGCGGTGCTGCTGGTACTGGAATTGATACCCAATACCAAGCCGGTCTGGCTTGGCACGAAAGCTCCGGCGACCATTTTATCGCCTGTGACCTTCAGTATTCCGGATCATGCCGAATTCAAAGCCCTGCGCCTGCAAGCCCGCCTTCATACCAATCCGGTGCTTAAGCTTAATGACCAAGGCAAGCTTCTGGAGATTATCGGCACAGAGCTTAACAGCCTGCCATATGATGTTGCGGCTCTAAACTCACCGATTAACCTTTCTGAACCCTTGCGTACCCGATTTCCGCGCCTGACTGCCAATGCCTTGAAATACCTGCACCGTATTATCCAGGACAATGAATTTCCGCAGTATTCCGGGCAGATCAAATTATTAGTCACTGAACTCAAGCAGCGCCCGGTGATTGATCAGAAAACGTTGGAAGCCATTGCGCGAACTCCTGCTGTTAATATCATCGTGCGCACGACAAATAACAACAAAGTCCGGCAAACCAGAATAAAACTCAATGAACTGGGTGTATTGGATGCTCGCGGCCAGGGGTTCCGGCCGATGGTGGAGCGATGTCTGCCTGAACCCTTATGGAATACTGTTTCCGCTTTTCTGGCGGCCAGGAAAACGCCCACGTTTATTCTGGATCGCGCCGCCATGGCCCAGTTGGCCTCCGCTAACCAGGCGGCCATTACCATGCCACAACGGGTTTTTCATCGAGGCGAGGTGCTGGTTCATGCGGGGGAAATTATCACCCCGGGAATTCGTATGAACCTGCACGTGGCATACAGTGTGTGGCACCAGCATCTGGCCAAGCGACATCCCTGGGCATTATGGGAGCACCTGCTGGGGCTTTATATGCTCACGGGCGTACTGTGCGTTATCGGGGCTATTTATATTGGATACCGCGTACGGGAACCCGGCTTTCGCAGAGCGCCGGCCCCCGCGATCTTACTGCTGACGTGTGCTGCGGCGGCCAAGATTGCGCTGGTGGCGGGGCTGGCGGGTTGGATTTATCTGCTGGGCATGGCACCGATTTTACTGGCGGCGCTGATTTTCGTGATCGCCTATGATCAGCGATTTGCCATGGGCATCTCAGCGCTTAACGCGCTATTGGTAACGGTGGTGGCCGGGCAGGACTTATGTTTCTTTATCGCGGCGTTTGCCACGTCCGCCATTCTCATTTTTTGCCTCAGCGAAATCCGCACCCGCACGCAACTTATTCGTGTGGGTCTGCTGGCCGCACTGGTCGCGGGGGCGACGGTTCTGGGATTTGGCTTTTCACGTACGCCACTGACCCAGGCGGTTCCTCTGGATTGGCTCTATGCGGCGCGGCAACCCGGAACAGGGATTTTAATAGACCAGGCCATCTGTGCGGCCAGCGCGGTTTTCGCCGCCATCTTTATCATGCTCGGTTTGCTGCATTTCGTGGAAAAGGTTTTCGGTTTGATTACGGCGATGACCCTGCTGGAACTTTCTGATACCAATCAACCGCTCCTGCGCCGCCTGGCCATGGAAGCGCCGGGCACGTTCAGTCATTCGCTGGTGCTGGGCTCCATGGCTGAAGCCGCAGCACGGGAACTGGGTGCCAACAGCCTGTTGTGCCGCGTGGGAGCCTACTACCACGACATTGGAAAGCTTCTTAAACCCGGATATTTCATGGAGAATATGAACGCCGGCCAGAACCGTCACGAAAAACTCTCTCCGGCCATGAGTCTGTTAATTGTGGTGGGCCACGTGAAGGACGGTTTAGAACTGGCGCGGGAATATCGCCTGCCGCTGGCCGTGCGGGATTTTATCGCCGAACATCATGGCACAACCATCGTTGAATATTTCCTTCACGCCGCCCGTGAAAAGCAGGCGCGCGAAGCCCTTACCGGCGGCCTGGCTTCGCAGGTGCATGATACCGAATTCCGTTATCCTGGCCCCAAACCACGCTGCAAGGAGACGGCCATACTGATGATCTGCGATGGCTCGGAAGGAATGATCCGCTCCATGCCGGAACCCACGGCTGCAAAAATCGAGGGCGCGGTGCATCAGATGATCACCAAACGCCTCATGGACGGCCAATTTGACCAGTGCAACATCACGCTTTCAGAACTGACGATCATTGAACAATCTCTGGTGCGCACTCTGGTAGGAGCTTATCATGGTCGCATGCCGTATCCCAAGACGCTCGCCATTTCCCGGCCGGCGTAAGGAGGCGTCATGAGCATTGAAATAGAACTGCTGCCCCCGACTGATCGTCGCATCAGGCAAGCGATGCCGTCTGAACTGCGCCGGTGGATTGGCGAGCGTGCTGAAACGGCGGCGCGGTTACTGAACATAACCAGCGGCAACTGGATTATTCACCTCGTGAATGATAAGCGCATGATCCGTTATCACCAGCAGACCATGAACCTCGCCACGGTCACCGATGTATTGACATTTAACTATACTGACACGCATCTTCCCGGCGCTCTGCCGGATATTGAAACTATTATCTGTGTGGATGAGGCCCAACGTCAGGCAATCCTACAGGATCATCTTCTGCCGGAACTGGAAATACTGCTTTATGCCATTCACAGCTTGCTGCATTGCGTGGGCTATGACGATTTAACGCCACGCCAGGCGCGGCGGATGCACCGCCGGGAAGATGCACTGCTGCGGCAGATGGCGCTGCCGGCGGTGTATTACAGTCCGGATCCTATCGCCGTCAGGAATAAGGCAGCGAAGCACGGCGCGGCTGGCGCAAGAATTTCCGCCAAGCGGAAAAAAACGCGCGTTAAGGGGAGTCGGCGATGAATTGGCCTTTGCTGATTATCGGCGTTTCTTTAGCGGGCACTTTGCCCGCGTCTACGCTGGCGTATGCCCTGCGTGCAATGTCGCGCGTCACGCTGGAAAAAGAATTAATTAAACGCGGGCGGCAGGCCGGCTTGGATCAGCTCAATGACCAGCGGGAAAATCTCGCGTTAACGGCATCCATTGTCCGCATCGGCTTTAATGTAGCTTTGGCCGCCGCCACGCTGTACATGTTCAGCGGTGCCGCTGCGCCGGATCAGTCCCCGCTGCGATTTTCCCTCGCCGCCGCGTTGGCCGGCGTGCTATTGCTGATTTTTTCCGTGGCGATACCCAATGCGTGGGCTATTTATGGCGGAGAAAGTCTCATCGCTGCAACCTGGCCGGTGCTGCGTGTCGTCAGCGTTCTAGCGACTCCGCTGGTTGATTTCCTGAAATTATTTGATGAACTGGTGCGACGGTTGGCCGGCATTGACCCGCGGCAACACGCCGATGAGGAAGTTGCCGAAACCACCGAAGAAATTCTTGCCGCCGTCTCCGAAGGCACCGCCGAGGGCGCGGTGGATGATGAGCAGCGGAAAATGATTGAGGGCATTATCAGTTTCCGTGATTTACAGGTGGGGCAGATCATGATGCCCCGCACGGATATGATTACCATCAGTATCACGGAGCCGCTGGACAAAATCCGCGACAAAATTTTACGCGACGGACTTTCCCGTCTGCCGGTCCATGACGGCAATCTGGATAATATCGTCGGCATTCTTTACGCTAAAGATCTGCTGCAGTTTTTGGGTACCTCAGTTGCTGACGCCGGCACACCGGAAATTCGTAAACTCATGCGACCGCCGCTGTTTGTTCCCCATTCCAAACCCCTGCGTGATCTGCTGCGGCAATTCCGCGCTCAACGGGTTCACATTGCCATTGTGCTGGATGAATTCGGAGGTACCGCCGGGCTGATTACCAGCGAGGACATCCTTGAAGAAATTGTTGGAGACATTGCCGATGAATATGAAAAGCTACCCGCATCGCAAATCCGCCGCCTGGATGACCGCACCGTGGAAGTGGATGGGCGCACCAATATTACCGACTTGAACCGCGAGCTTGACTGTCAACTGCCGGAGAATCAGGATTATCAAACCATCAGCGGTCTGGTCATTCATGAGTTAGGCACGATTCCCGGCAAAGGTGCCGGGGTCACTATTGAAAATATCACTATCACTGTTACGGAAAGCGATGTTCGCCGAATCAAAAAAGTTGTACTCCAACTGCCCCGGCAGGCAGAACACACAGCCGAGATCGTCACGCCGGAGCCTCAGGCCACGTGATTATTTTCCGCGTTTCAATGGCGAATACATTCTCGCATGCAAGGGTGGATCGTGCGATGACCAACGCGTGATTCTTTTTCGGTATGATAATATCTTTGGCCCGCGGATCGGTTAGACTGTGGAAAAAGGAACCGCATGACCCGTAATAGAGCAATCAAACGTCCCAATCGCAACGAAACTTCTGTGCTGCGGAATAAGCCCACCGCCCCGTCGCGGCCTGATCCGCAAACGCTGGAAATTGTCATCTGGCCTGCACCCGTGCTGACCCAACGGGCCCAGGATGTGGGAACGATCGACGCGTGGCTGTTACAGGTCATTGAGCGCATGAAGCACCTGATGGAATCCCATGAGGGCGTGGGATTGGCGGCACCGCAGGTCGGGTTGCCGTTGCGCCTGTTTGTGATGGCGGAAAAAGCCAAAGCCGAGCAGGCCGTTGCCGTCATTAATCCTGTGCTGGAATTGGGTTCGCAAACCGAAGAAGCGGAGGAAGGGTGCCTGTCCCTGCCGGGAATTCGCGGGCAAATCATGCGGGCGAAAACAATCACGCTTTCGGGATATGATACCAAGGGTGAGCCAATTTCCATGCCGCTGGAAGGATTCCCCGCGCGCATTGCACAGCATGAAAACGACCACCTTGACGGCGTGCTGATCATCTCCCGCATGGCCCCCACCGCGCGAATAGCCATTGGTAAAAAGCTGCGCGAATTGACCAAGCTATCATGAGGACTTCAGCGACCTGTCGTTTCCGGCTGTAGCGCAGGCTCTGTCGCGTCTGGCCCGCAGCGGCCGGATTGAGCGCCTGAGCAAGGGTACCTACTACCGCTGGCGACAAACCCGCTTTGGCAGAAGCCGCCCTGATCCAACACTCATTCGACAACTCGCATCCCGGCGGAACAGCATTTTTTCTTCCGGTTTCACGGTTTGATGTTGGACTGCTGGCCGGCCCGCCCAATGCCCGGTCCTGGCACGCCAAGGAGCGCCGACGACATGAAACTCTTTGAGCATCCGGATTTTGAACAAGTCGTGCCTGGTGCCCACTCGCATTTTCGTGGTCGTGGTTTACGGCAGGTTCAGCGTCGCTTCACGACGATCCAAAATCTCCTGTGATACCCGGTGGGAACAGGGCTTGCCATGGGGTGGACGGGGAAACGGATTTTCCCGATGTTGCGTCCCGTGATTATTCAGGGTGCGTGGCAGGACTTATGGCACCGCGAACTGCCTGCAACACAAACAGGGTTTGAATATAGTGACCGTCGTTGATGCGATCGATAATTCTGATTTTGCGATGGGTCTGGCGGGCAATGGAAGTAACTTGCCGGGCAAAGACGCCTTCATCCCGCGTGAGAATGTAGAGGCGATGCGGACTGTGTTCTGCGATGGCGGTCAGTTGGGCGGGACTTTTCATCGGTAGAATTTCATCGGCATAATACAACACCCCCAGCCACATTCGGTCCCCCATGAGTGTATAAATCCGATGGCCCTGAACTACGGCCATCATTTGCCGGGTTGCCGCGCGATAGCGGCTGATCTGATATCCTTTGCCATCCACGTAAGCCCAGTTCATCGCCAGCATAAATAGCCAACCCGCCAGCGCATATATCCAGAAAGCACGCTCAAACCGGCGACTGAATTCCCAACGCCACAGTACCACTCCCATGGCCATGACCAGCAGCGCTACGGCCGCCCAGCCAACAGGAGTCAACGCTGCCAATCCGGGCTTAAGCAGGGATGCGGCCTGCAGGGCGGTCCAATGGCCGGGAAAATTTGCGGATGGGTGCTGCGCCAGCATGACAACAGGAATGAGAATTAACACCAGCACACCGGCCCCAATGAACATGATGCTTTGTGCGGCCAGAAGAATTTTTGCCGGTGGTTCCAAGTCCAAATCTTTTTTCAACCGGGAAAATTCCTGCCACAGTGCGCCAATCAGCAGCGCCGCAAAGGGGAAATTCTGGAGGGCATAGCGCTGCTTTTTTTGTGCCGGAATCGTCAGAAAAATCAGGCCCAGCACCAGGACGATCCAGAACATCCAGCGACTGCGGCGTTCCTGCGGTGTCGGGGGCGGATCAGATTGTGTGGGCAAAAACGGTAATGCCAGGCCGGCGATCAAGGCTGGTGTCCAGGGAAAGACCCATGCGATCATCGCCAGATAATACCATCGCGTATCGGGCAGCACGCTGACATAGCGGCGAAATTGCCGGGTCCAGATATCCCAGGCGCTTCCGCCATATTCAGTGTGATACCGTACGGTTACGGCAACAAGCCAGGGGGCGAACACCGCAATAGAAACAATCAGTGCCAGAAGAATTCCCAGCCAGCAGCGGCTGTTTTTGCGATGCTCCCACAGCAGCCAGAAGCCGAAGGGCACCAGCACGTACATCGGCGGCACCGGCCCCTTGCTTAATACGGCCAGCCCCAGCGCGACGCCGCCCAATCCGGACCAGACCCACCAGCGTTTGGGATATTCAGTTGCGGCCAGCAATCCTAAAAATCCCAGCGTGGTAAAGGCTGTCCCGTAAATATCATAAGACGCCATCCGAGCCTGCCGGATGAACACCACCATAGAAGCCAGGGCAATGGCGGCAAACAATCCCAACCGCCGATCACGGGAGGTCACACACCCGATGCCATAGGTAGCCCAGCAGGTAACCAAACCCAGCAAAACCGAGGGCAGGCGAACCACCCACAGGTTGTCGGTATGAAACAGCATCGCCAGGGCGGCAGGTATCCAAACCGGCAGCGGCGGCTTTTCCAGCCGCGGCATGCCGCCGAGCGTGGGAATCAGCCAGTGGCCATCACGATACGCTTCGCGGATGGGCACCAGATTAAACAATTCCATCATCGCGGTGGCTTGGCCGTGACCCAATAATTCCAGGAACAGCGGTAGTGCGAAAGCGGTGATAATCGCCAGGGCAGCCCAGTGCGGAATATTCCAATCTGCGGCCGTCACCATATTGTCCGTAGAGTTGGCGGAGTGAGAGTTGGAACTGGAAGGTGTTTCGTTCATGCCGGCCCAATATGATCATGCGAATGTCTTAGTTGCAGCAGCGGCTTGCCGGGCCGCCCACGCCAGACCTGCTGCCCGTGACGGATTTCCCGCACGGTATACACGGGCTTACGTTGAGCTTCGAAATACACCCGCGAAATCAGCTCGGCCAGCAGTCCGGTGGAAAAAAACATCAGCGCCATCATAAACAGCATGGCACCCAGAATCAGCAGCGGCCCGTGCGTCGTAAGAATGCTGTAACCGCGAATTTTTTCATAAATTAAAAATAGACCAATCAGAAAAGATCCCGCCAGAGAAATTAAGCCGATTTTCCCAAATAAATGCAGCGGCCGCGTGAGATAACTGTTGAGGAATTTAATCGTCAACAAGTCCAGCATCACGCGAAAGGTCCTGCCGATTCCATAATTGGACGGGCGATAGGGGGCGTTAATATTTTTAATGGGCACTTCGGCAATAGTGGCACCGGCCATGGCCGCCAGAGCCGGGATAAAGCGGTGCGAATCACCATACAGATTCAGGTGCTCAATAAGATCGCGGCGGTAGGCTTTGAACGTGGTACCGAAGTCATGAATCTCCACACCCGATATTTTTCGGATCAGCCAATTGGCGGTTTTGCTGGGTATACGCCGGAGAAAAAGGCCGTCAGCCCGGCGTTGCCGCCAGCCGGAAACGACATCATAGCCTTCCTCAATTTTGGTAATGAATTTCGGAATTTCATCCGGGTCGTGCTGTAAATCACCGTCCATGGCGATAATGATCTCCCCGCGGGCATGGTCAAACCCGGCCGCCAGTGCGGGCGTTTGTCCAAAGTTTCGCCGCAACCGAATCACCAGCACATGTTCATCGGTCTGCCCCAGGCTGCGTAGCTTGTCATAGGTTGAATCGGAGCTGCCGTCATCAATAAAAATAATCTCGTAAGGCTTTCCCAGCGCGGAAAAGTTACGCGTCAGGGCGGCGTAAAGCTCGGCGACGGAGGCCTCTTCGTTATACATGGGAACAACCATGGAATAATAGGGCTGCGGCGTGACATGCTGCCAATCTGTCGGCGGGGGAGCCAATTGTGTTGAAATCATTTCCATATTAACTCCTGCCGGAATCTGCCGGCAGGTCCTTCAATTCACGCCGGGCCGTTTTCACTGGCCGCACAGATTATAAACCTTACTGACTGCGTTGGACATGCGCATAGTAGGCAGTGTTAAAGTCGCTGCGGCCGGCACGGCGGGCATCGGGAAGCAGGCTTCCGATGTACACGACCTTCCGCCGCAGAGCGATAGCCGCCGCCCCGGCACGGTGTTTAAAGCCACGCACCGAAATTACGCATTTGAAATTTTGCGGGCCATTTTCAATCGTGACGCTGACCCCGTGCCTGGCAATAAACCCGGCGGCATGTTGCGCATATCGGGGCAGCGTGGTCAAAATAACCAGATACCACCGATTTGGGGAACGAACAACCTGCGATGCGGGCACCACCCGGCCGCCGGATACGCGGCGCGTTGGTTTTGCGGGTGCCGGTGCCGGCGTTGAACCAGTATCATTAAAGGGCAGTAGCTGCGGCTGCACAAGCCCCGGCGTCGGCGTGCCAGGAGTTATGGCCACGGGTTGCAGCGGCTGACGTGCGGCGTGATGGCTGGTGGAAATAATGATGATCACAGCTAGAATCAGTGCCACAGCCCCTGCAATCACCACCAGTATCCAGGGACGGAAGCGGGCAAGGATCTGGTCCAGCAGAACGGGGTCCGCAGACGACGGCGATCCGGAGGCTGGAATCTGCGATTCCGCTTTTGCCGCGGAGGCGGCCGGAAAAAGCGACGCTCTGGTCGGCGGCGGCCGGATTGAACCGGTGGCCGGTATGCGCAACGGCGTGCGATTATTCATGGAGGGTGTGGATTCCACCGTCGGAGGCTTGGGCATGGCCGCAGGAGTCTCCTTTTTAGGGGTTTTCTGGGCCGTCCTGCCCAACACTTCATAGAGAGTGGCGGCATCTTTTTTTCTATTTGTCGCCATGCAACACCTCGAAAATTCGCCAGCCTGAAAATTCGTGCCAGTCGGATATAGCGTAATGTATCGGGCCGGAGCGGTAACTACAATCGCCGGAGTGAATATTTTTTTCAATTCCCCCGTTCAATAAATCAAGTATCATGGAATAACCAATGGCAATGGAAGATCTGATGACCCTGTTTTTTCTTCATCCTGAACTGCTGTTTCTTCCGGCGCTGGTCGCCGCAGGAGGCTGGTTTCTGCTGCCTCGAAGGGGAATCACTGAGCACCCATTTACCATACTGGAATTCTGGCCGGAGGAATCCTATAAGGTTGCGGGCCGGTGGAATGCAACGCCGGATTGGCCATGGATATTGATTCTCATAGCGGCGGTGCTTGCGGCATTGGCATTATGTTCACCGCGTCTGCAAACGGCCAAGCTGAAACACCCAGCCGCACCAAGCGTAACGCTCCACGCCGTGGGCCGGAGCATTCCGCAGGACACCCGAACTCTGGATGTGTTTATTCAGGGTCGCAATATTCCGCGCGGTTCTGATTACCAGGTCATCCTGACCGGGGGCGGGCAAATCCTGCAACGGACGGTATCCGCGGAAGCGTTGAAAGCAGGAATCGACATTTCTCCGCTTAGGGCGACTCCCACGATTACCGTCGTGGTTAAGCATAATCATCGTGTCATCGCCCAGGAAATATTGCTGCACATTTCAACGGTCAGGATCATTGCCGGGCATTTTATCGGCACACCGTCAACCGCGTTTCTGCGGCTCTTTGCGGCCCTGCCGCAGGTGACTCTGCACGGCAACGCGACCGATCGCAGCATCTGGATCGTTCATCAGGGCCGCTTTAACCCGCGCATCCTGCACGGCGTTTCCAACAGCACCATTGTTCTACTGGGTCCGACGCCTGGCCCGGGGCTGTCACCGCGCGCGGAAATGACTCTGCACCCAAGCACTCCCCTGACCGCACTAAATCATCACGGGTTCATGCACGCGGTAGATCTTTCCGGTGTGATGGTGCGGAAACTTTTTACAGCGCGATTGGATTCGCATTGGGAAAGCCTTATCACCATTCAAGGCCGCCCCTGGCTGGCGGAACGGAATGATGCGACCCATGGGCAAACGTGGCTGTGGGTTGCCGGGCCAATGGATTGGACCACCTGGCCGGATCATGCTTCTTTTGTAATTTTTTTCGCCAATGTCCTGGCACATCTGCAAAATACGGCCGGCGCGGACACGCCGGGCAACTGGTGGAGGGCCGCCGCCTCACCGACACCGCGCATACCGCACCGGCCAACGGTTGCACGACGGTCAACGAATCTTAATATGGCTCTTGCCGTTCTGGCATGCGCCTGTCTGCTTATGGCAACAGCGCCGCTGGCATGGCGCACCCGGACCGCATAACCTCAACCGGAAAAAGACTACCATCCATGAACGCACAGGCGCTGTCAATGCCCAAACAGGCTGTGCAGATTATTGATGATGCCGGGCGCGTTTTTAAGCGTATTGCCCAGATCATTGCCGATATTCTTCAGCGGTTTAGCGCTTAAATGCAGTTGCGGCTTGCTGGTGGTGCCGTCAATACTTAACGGGATGGGAAGGGTAATCCCGGCCCCGGTGATATTTACATCCTGATGCAGGCTTTGATCCAAACCCACCCATCCGGAGAAGTCCATTCCAAAACTGACCAGCAGCACCTGGAGATTCTGATAATAGATTTTCCCCTTTTTGAGATCAAATGTTGTCGGACGAATGCCGCTGTCTTTCATCACCATGCCTGATCCGCCGTTGCTTATCAGCGGCCCCATACTGCTTCCGATCATGGAAAACAGCGGAGAATCAGAGGAAATATGCGTAGCGCTGACGGTGCCGGTGAGCGTCCCTGTTTTTTTAAGCTGTGCGAATGCCAGCGGCAGTGTCGCCTTCTGCAACTGCAGATTGACTAATCCGGAAAGCTGCACGCCCCCGGAACCGTTTCCACCGCCCCACGCCAACGGCAGGAAATTCAGCAAGCTTCCACCCATGGCTTCATTCATGTGTACCTGATTCACCAGCGACAGGCTGTGGGTAAGAATATATTCCGGCGAAGCGAGATTAAAATCAATATGTCCGCCCGTGTTGAGTGTCCCTTTATTGGCAGGTATCGCGCTGGGGATTAATTGCAGAATACCGCTGGATTGAACAAATGGAATTTTGCCGGGCCCAAGGGTCAGGCCGTCGATGGCAATTTTATCAAATCCCAACGACGTCCGGCCGATGACCAGCTTACGCAACTGGCGCAGACCCTGGTCTGCCGTAAGTTGACCGGTAATTTGCAATTTCATGGTGTGCTGGCCCGCCATGGTCAACCCGGCGGGCAGCATGGGGCCAAGCAACGCCTGGATTCGCGCCAGATCGTAGCTGAACTCGCCCTGAATGTTTTCCGGTGATTTATACGACCATGCTATCACGCTGCCTTTGTTAAGTTGAATGGTATTACCGCCGGAACCTGTCACGGCGTGCTCTGATACGGTGCAGTCATTCAGACATGTAAATGTCGTAGCGACTGGATTAAGCAAACCGGAAACCGCCAACGCCAGATTATCCGGCGGCAGATTGGCACTGGCACCGGGAATAACGAGTTGGTAATTGTTCACGCCGCCGCGAATCGTGAGGCTGACCGAGGAACTTGGAGGTGTTGCTGATCCTGCAGTCTCCGCCGCCCCTTTAAGCGCCAAAGCCCCTTGAAGTTTTGCGCCGCTCTTCAGTTTTCCCAATGCTTCCAATAAAGGCGCAAATTTCTTGAGATCGGCATGGAGGCTGAACGCCGGAACTGTTGCCGTCATGGATGCACCGGTTTGCAACGTCATAGGCTTTGAAACACTTAAATCCATGGCTCCATCGGACGTGTTCATTGCCAGAGAGGAAATATTTATATGTGTCGCTTTGCCCAGCAACGCCTGACATGCCATATCCAGGGTTAATTTTGGTTCCATAAATTCTGCGGTAGAGGCCTTGGGTGCGGTATTACGGAAGCTTAGATTATCCATTTCCAGATGCAATTTGGAAATCTTCAAGGAACCCGGCTTATATGCTGCCGTAATGACCGAATTCGTGACCGTTCCGCCAAGATCATCGTGTGCCGGCACCGGAGAAAACATGGCGACCATCTTCATCACAGCAGGCAGATTGATGGCGGCAATATGGACTTGCGCCAAAGGCACAGCCCACCCAGCGGAAATTTTTTGTACATCCACGTTGCCGCGGGGAATGCTGATTTCCCCACTTTGAATACTAAAGGTGCTGTTAGCACCGGTAATGGCACCGTGCGGCGAAAGCAGTGTTCCAGCGGAATGGATCTTCACCGCAGGCTCGGTGATCACCGGCCGGCCCTGTCCCAGCCCCAGGGCCACGCTGTTAAGCGCCACGCTGAGATGATAGGCAATTTTCTGCGCGAATATATCCGCCGTCGTCGCGTTGACATCCAACGTGCCGGCCACACTGCGGCCCTTAAGTGCGACAAAAGGAGCCGCCTCCTGCACCAGATTGGCCAGCACCGCCTGCATGCTTAAAGCGTATGATCCATGGTTTTGTCCGGTCACCAGAACATTTAACTGCGGCGTACTTTCCGGCCTGCCGGTTGCGGTTGCCGCCTGATCCAACATACCTTTAACCAGATTCCACTTAGCGCTGGAGCGCTGAAATTGAGCCCCCAGCACCACCGGATTGATGATAAACGGCGTTTTTTTCCATGTGCCGCGCAAATCAGTCAGCGACAGCGTCTCCCGGCCCGTCGATTGCTTGCCCGTGCTGGTTAAATCACCCTGTAGACTCATCGTGCCGTGCCGCAACCGCAGCGCCAGTTTTCCCAGGCCCAGCGTGTTACGAAAGCTTGATGCGAACCATCCAAGATTGCAATAGCTGCTTACATGAAGAGCCGATGCACCCCAGTTAGCTTGATTATTCTGGATGGCTTTAAGTTCCGCCAAGGTGGCATTACCGGATAAGAGCATACGCAGATTCGTTGATTGCAGCCCCACGGAAGCAACATGAAACCGATTTCCTTTCCATGAAATATCCAACGGCAGCGTCACGGTGCCCATTTGCGGCCGGTCAGACTTCAACAACGTGCCGCCTATCGCGCAGTTGATAATGGTCAAAGGTCCGGAAATTTTCCCTATGCCCGCCTCAGGGGCGTTGACAGAAATTTTCCCGTTCACCACGCCATGAAATACGATAGACTTACTGGTGCGCGGTAAAATCTGGTCAATGGCGGTCAGATTCAAATGACTCACCAGCAATTCAAGTTTGCCGGTAAGCTGATTCAGGGGGAGAATTTTCCCATTTTTTATGGCGGTTAAATCCGCTACCAGGGAAAAGTCCGCCGGCTTGGCGTTTGCCTGGGCAATGTGCAGATGAACTGCGGCCACAATCGGCTTGCCGAGGGTGTTAAAGGCCACCGTGCCGCTGGCCGCAGCGGAGCCATTCGGTGCGCCGTTGGCCTGTGTCCAGTGCAGCGGCAGAATGCTGATTTTCACCGCACTGGCCAGCGGCGGCAGCGATCCGGATAGCGTCTGGGCATGGGCGTGTGCGGGCTGCCCCAAACGAATCGCCATCGCCACCGTGGTTTGTCCACCCATAAAATGTAGACCACTGGGCAACGTGATCACATGCGGCAACGCTGCAAGCGTTTGCGCCAGTGGAGCCGACGCGGCAACATTGAATACCGCGGGCTGATCAGAAACTTTCTGACCATGCAGCACCGCCAGCACCGTGGCAATCGAGCCATGGCCGGTGACGGCTGCCCCGCCCAGCGCGGTCTGAATGCCCAGGGCACTAATCTGATAGTTGCCGCCCCGCCAGGACGCATGAACCGGAATCTGTACCGTTCCAAGCTGCGGAGAATCGCCTTTTAACATCGCGCCAGAGAGTGCGGCATGATTCACCAGAATGTGACCATGAACCGCACCCGTCCCCACCGTAGGAATATTGGCCGCCAAGGCCAGGGTCAATTCACCACTGGGCGAGAGCTTTACCCCGGCCATGCTTAATACCGGTTCCAAGGCCACGAGATTGAGCTGCTGTACGCCTGCGGTGAACGTGCCGGTCATGTCGGCGACGGGCATGATTTGACCATTGGCCAAGGCATTGATGGCAGCCGCCAGATGAATTTTACTGCGGGCCTGATTTCCCAGCCCGGCAGCGGTATCCAACTGCACATCGACCGGTTTATTGTCTATGGTATCCAGTACTACGACCAGCCGTGTATGCTCCGCGTGGAAAGGCTTTAAATTCGGTGCGGTAAAAGACGCCTGTGCCAGATTCAATGTCAGTGTCGTGTTGATTTTCGGCAGCGTGGTGGCAGGACGGGCGGTTGGAGTGGTTCGCGGTGCGGCCGTCTGCGTGGCCGCCGGAGATACCGCCGCTGGGCGTGGATTGGCCAGCGCCTGCATGATATTAAGCTGATGGTTGCTGTCTTGATTAAGCGTGAGCGTCTTAATATCAATGGCGATATTTCCCAGATTATGCCAGTTGGATAATAAGTTCAGAATGCTGCGGTGCGTGAGGATATTGACATCCCCGACTACCACATCACCATTGGGGTCCTTAAGCATGACCCGATTGAATTTTGCCGGCGTAAACCATCCTAATGACATGCGCCCGATTTCCACGCTGCCGCTGATGCGGGAGTTAACTTGCGATTCAATGAACCGCACCCCCGGCCCCGTGCACAACATGCTGGGGATCGCCAAAATCAGTAGTAGCAGCACTACCAGCACTATTCCCACGACCAGAGGCCAGCGCCGCCGCCGGCGGACGACTGCGTTTCCCCCTGCGTTGGGGGCTTTGGTTGCTTCCCCGCCGGAGTTACTTGCTGCGCCGGAATTCATGGATGGTTTATTATCAGTCATGACTTAAATCCTGTTATCACATAATTTCAGCACGCCACCGCCGGGTCACGGCCGCGGTAACGCGCAACATTTCATCTGGCAACCCGCAGTCATGGCAATCGCCATGCTGACCCCGCAGGAGCCGCTTCCCTATAGTATATCGCATCCCCCCGCCACTTGCCGGATGTGGCCTAATAACACTATCATTTGGAATGGCAAGATTGGCAGCAAGGTTTGGAATAACCGAATTTTTAAGTCGTTCTGCCGCATGGATTGGAAATTTACTCCCATGATTGAATTTAACAATGATCTGCTTATCCCCCCCTTGAATCAGCACACCGGCTATCGCCCCGGTTTTGATATTCACGCGGTGATTGACGGCAAGGCCCGCCTTACCGAGCAGCAGATGGATGAACTGTATCATCACGCGCCGCTGATGGATCTGGGCCGCTGGGCCTTTGCCGCCAGTCAGCGGATGCACGGCGAAGATTACCGCACCTATGTTATTGACCGGAACATCAATTACACCAACATCTGTACCGCCCGCTGCACGTTCTGCGCTTTTAAACGTAATGACCCTGAAGCACCGGATGCCTATACGCTTTCCTACGAACAAATTTACGAAAAAATCCGCGAACTTGTCAGCATCGGCGGCACCCAGATTCTGATGCAGGGCGGCATGAACCCAGCCTTGCCGATCACCTATTATGAAGACCTGCTCCGCGGCATACGGGAAAAGTTCCCCAGCGTGCATATCCATGCGTTCAGCCCGCCGGAGTTTGTCGAATTTTCCCGCTTTTTCAATCTACCCATCGCAGAGGTTCTCGCACGCTTTAAGGCCGCTGGCCTGGCGACAGTTCCCGGCGGCGGCGGTGAAATATTTTCCGATCGCGTGCGCAGTAGAATCGGCCCGGGCAAATGCACCGGCGATCAGTGGCTGGATGTCATGACCGAAGCCCATAAGCTTGGCATGCACACCAGCGCCACCATGCTCATCGGTCATATTGAAACCATCGAAGATCGCATTGACCACATGAGCCGTGTTCGGCAGCGGCAGGACTGGGCCTTGGCCAACGCTGCCGCGCATTACACCGCGTTTATCCATTGGACCTATCAGCCTGACAACACGCCGCTGGATAAGAAACGTAAATGGAATCCGGATGCGGGCGTACCGTTTGAGTTCGACAACGGCCGCACCGTCAGACTGGCCGATGCCAATGAATATCTGCGGATGCTGGCGCTGGCCCGGCTGTATCTGGATAATGTAAAGAACCTGCAAAGCAGTTGGGTGACCATGGGCCCCAAGATCGGGCAATTGGCCCTGTTCTTCGGGGCCAACGATATGGGCAGCGTGATGATGGAAGAAAACGTGGTCAGCAGTGCCGGCACATCCTTCCGCCTGTCCGAAGAAATGATCTGCCGACTCATTCGCGACAGCGGCTGGATTCCCGCCCAGCGCAATCAATTCTATCAGGTACTCAAACGCCATGACGGCCCGCAATCACCGGATTTGCAACCACGCCAGGCCGGCGAATTTGCCAGGCGCCAGCATCAGATCACGCCCGAAGCCGCCGCACAATATAAAGCGATCGAATTAACCATCAGCGCGCCGCGCACGCGGGCGGAGGAGAAGGCGGGAGAATCAGGAGTTAGAAGTTAGCATCCGGCATTGTCGTTGGCAGACAGGTTTGGCGCGCGGCAAATTTGAGATTTCAAATTTCAGATCCCAGATTCCAAATTCCAGGTTCCAGGTTCTTGCTCACGACAACGCCAGACACCTCCAGCAATTGTTCACCGGTAAGATCTGCCCAGAAAACGCGTAACGCCGGATTTTTGTAAGGCGTCCGTGGGCGCTGGTTCAATGCGGACCTGATCATAAGTCAGCAATGTCCCCTTGGCGGCTTCCAGGCTGACGATTGCCTGGGAATAATTCACCATGGCCTGCACTTCCGCGGACTGCGCGGAGGCCAGATTCTGCTCCGCGGTTAATTTGAGATTCAAGAATGTCGGCGTCAGGCTTACACCCACCTGTTGCTGTACATCCAAAGCGGTAAGCACCTGACCGGCGGCAATGCGAGCCTGCCGTTGGGCCTGAATTTGCTGATAACTTGAAAGCATGGTCCTTAAAGCGATTTTCACCGATAAAATCACGCTTTGCGCATCGAACAGCATTTGCGTAAGGTCCTGCCGCCGCACCAGACGCTGTTCATGGTAGCCGGCCTCGGCAGCGCGATTGCCTATGGGAATCGCCACCTGCAAACCAGCGGCATAACTCCAGAACCGTGCCGGGCTGATCGTTTGTGTGAACGCATTGCCAAAGGCCTTGGAAAGGCCGTTGGACTGCGTGGAAAGTGTCAGGTTCGCCTGCGGAAGCAGGGTATTGGCGGCAACGCGAACATTAATATCCGCCTCATGAAGTCTCAGGCGGTCTTCCCGCATAATGCTGCGCTGCGCAAGCGCGGTTGAAATTTCCTGGGCCACATTGAACATGACTGGTTCCGTGATGGGTTTGTCCGTCGGAATCAGCAGGATGTTACCGCGAAGATTCAACTGCGGATCATTGAGCAGGGATTTTAATTGATCGGATGTGGTGCGCAAATTCGCCTCAGCGGTAATCAGCGCCACGCGACTTTGGGCCACCGCGTCACCGGCCTGGGCCACCTGCACGGAACTGGCGTCAAAAATTCCGCG